>CP129472.1:600000-841695 GCA_030583725.1 bacterium
TCCAGCTAAGGTAACCGTTGTTCTGCAAAATTCTGACATTTGCCGTATTCTAGCCAGTGTGTGTGTGTGATTGTCAAGATTAAGGTGATATTATTAAATAATGAAACTATTATCTTCACTTAAAGAAGCAGATTTAGCTGGTAAGAGAGTAATTGTTAGGGGAGACTTGGATATTACTGACTTTTCTGAAAATGATATTAGACTCCAAAGGCTTGTTCCAACTGTAAAATTTTTGCTTGAAAATAAAGCTACTGTTATTTTAATTGGCCATATTGGTAGGCCTGATGGCAAAGCTGAAGAAAAGTATAGCTTGAAGCAACTTCAGCCTATTTTAGAGAAAATGATTGGAACAAATGAGGGTTGGGAACTCAAGGAAAATTTAAGGTTTGATCCTAGAGAAGAACAAAATGATGAAAGTTTTGCAAAAGAATTATCTAGTTTGGGTGATATTTATGTAAATGAAGCTTTTAGTGTATCTCACAGAAAACATGCTTCAATTGTAGGAATTCCTAAGTTTTTACCTTCCTATGCTGGTCTAAATCTCGAAAATGAAATTATGAATCTAAGTAAAGTCTTTGAACCCATTAGACCGCTTGTAATCTTAATTAGTGGAACTAAAGATGACAAATTAACAATGATTGAACCATTGTCAAACTTGGCAGACAAGGTTTTAGTCGGGGGAAGACTACCAGACTTGTTGGGGGATAAAGGTTTGGAAAGCATACGTTTGCAGGGAGATGGCAGAAAGGTTTTAATAGGCAACTTGATAATGGATAAAGAAGATATAACCTTAAATACAATTGATATTTTTTCAAACGAAGTAATGAAAGCAAAAACTGTAGTTTTGGCTGGTGTTTTAGGTAGATATGAAGATGAGGGCCATAGCCAAGGGACAAGAAAAGTATTTACGGCAGTTGCAAACTCAAAAGCTTTTAAGATAGTTGGTGGTGGGGACAGTTTAAATGCTATCAATAAATATGGTTTAACAGACAAGTTTGATTGGGTGTCAGTAGGGGGTGGGGCAATGCTAGAGTTTTTGACCAAAAAAACACTTCCAGGTATTGAAGCACTTCAAAATTAAACATATACTGTAGTTACTGCTCATATGATTAATATAGGTATCAATGGATTTGGAAGAATTGGAAGACTAGCCTTCAGGATTGCTGTTTCTAAACATTTGGGCGAGGTTAAGATTGGTGCAATTAATACTTCAGGATCAATGGACTCTTCAGGTTGGGCACACCTTGTTAATTATGACACGATGTATAGAAAATATGAGTATGAGGTAAAAAGTGACGACTCGACTAAAAACGAAGAAGTAATTGGGAACTTAAAGATAAGTGAAAGAAATGTGGATGTTCCACTTTTAGCACAACGCGACCCTGCCTTAATTCCCTGGGGGAAGTACGGTGTGGATGTTGTGATTGAGGCAACTGGTAAATTTACTTCAGAGGAGGATGCCAAAAAGCACGCAATTGGTGGAGCTAAGAGAGTTATTATTTCAGCACCAAGCAAAGGTGGTAATGTGGGCACTTTTGTTTTGGGGGTTAATGACACAAACACTGAGGCTCAAGTTATATCTAACGCCTCTTGTACTACAAATTGTGTTGCTCCCGTTGCTGCAGTAATGCATGCAGCCTTTGGAATTGAAAAGGCGATGATGACAACTGTACATAGTTATACTGATGACCAAAATTTACAAGATGGTAGTCATAAAGATTTAAGAAGAAGTCGTGCAGCTGCTCAAAACATTGTTCCAACAACAACTGGAGCTGCAATTGCTGTTACTGAAACTATTCCAGAGCTAAAAGGTTTGTTTGACGGTATGAGTTTAAGAGTGCCGGTTGCAACTGGTTCAATTACTGATTTTACATTTCTTCTAAAAAAAGATGTAACTGTAGAGGAGGTAAATAACGCTTTTAAAGAGGCAGTTAAAAACCCCATTTATAAGGGAGTTTTAGCGGTTTCTGATGGCTTTTTAGTTTCAAGTGATATCGTTGGTCGAAGCGAGTCTGCAATTGTTGACTTGCCATTAACGCAAGTGGTTGCGGGGAATATGGTTAAAGTATTTGCATGGTATGACAATGAATGGGGTTATGCAAACAGGTTAGTGGAACAAGTAATTCGTGTCGGACGATCTCTTGATAGTAATAAAATACCTACAGACACAATTACTTTGTTACATTCTAATAATTAGTCTTTTTAAATATAAACTGTATGGAAGAAAAAAAATATTCTAGTAAAAAAGGATATATCAAAAGCATTGCTTTTTTTGGAGATGCTGATATTTCTGAAGTGGACGAAACATATACACAAGCTTTTAAACTTGCAGGGATACTTGCAAAAGAAGGCTATGTCATTGTAGACGGGGGAGGTCCCGGAGTAATGGAGGCCGCAACCTCTGGTGCCAAAAAAGAGGGAGGAAAAACAATCACGGTAACTTTTGATCCGACAAATGCACCAGGATTTGAAGGTAAGTATGTTGGCAATGTCCCGGATGAAGAAGTTGTAACTACCAACTACATTGAAAGGATGTTTAAACTAATGGAATATGGAGATGTATTTGTTTTATTTAAAGGAGGTAGTGGAACAATTTCAGAATTTGGTACTGCTTGGGTTTTGGCAAAACTATATCATGGTCACCATAAACCATTTATTTTACTTGGTAGCTATTGGGCTGAAATAATTGATGTGTTTAGAAAACATATGAATATCGACGCAAAAGAACTTTCTGTTTTTGAAATTGCACATAGAGTTGAAGATGTTTTACCAATAATTAAAAAGTTTGAAAAACAAATGGATGGAAGAGATCACTCAGAAGATCATAATATGGATAAATATGACAAGGCGTTTCAAATATGACAAAGTATACAATTGAAGAATTACAAGAAATATCAGTAGAAGTCAGGCAAGATATCATAAAGATGATATTAAAAGCTGGCTATGGCCATCCTGCTGGATCGCTTGGAATGGTTGACGTTTTTGTGGCCCTTTATTACGGTATTTTAAATCACGATCCCAAAAACCCCGATTGGGAGGACCGTGACAGATTAATACTATCAAACGGCCATATTTGTCCTGCTAGATACGCGGTAATGGCTTATAGCGGATATTTTGATATCAAAACCTTATTTAAAATTGGGGAAATGGGAGGGCCACTTCAAGGTCACCCAGACAAAAGGTTTCTAGCTGGTGTAGAAACAACCTCTGGTCCTTTAGGGTCAGGTTTATCTCAGGCTTCAGGAATTGCGTATTGCGCTCGTATGGATAAGAAAAGGTTCAGAACCTTTTGTATTACCTCAGATGGAGAACATAATGAAGGAAATCACTGGGAAGCGGTTATGTTTGCAGGTAAAAACAATCTTAGTAATTTAACAATGATAATTGATAGAAACAATATCCAAATCGATGATTTTACTGAAAATGTTATGCCACTTGAACCACTGGCTGAAAAGTACAAAGCTTTTAATTGGTCAGTATTAGAAGTTGATGACCACAATATTACTGAAATAATAAACGCTTGTAATAAAGCCCGAGCAATCTATGAAAACCCAACAGTAATTATTGCAAGGACAATTCCAGGCAAAGGAGTTGATTTTATGGAAAATAATCCAAACTGGCATGCAAAAGCACCAAATGATGAACAAGCAAAGCAGGCAATAAAAGATATTAGGACAATGCAGGGGAAAGTCTCACCTTATGGTGAATGATGTTTACCTTAGTTGATGAATCAAGAAAATGATTAATACAAAATTACAATTATCAGACAAGTTGTTTAAGAAAGATATTGAAGCCAAGTTCATGAGAGATGGTTTCGGTCATGGTTTACTTGAAGCGGGAGAGAAGGATGAAAAGATTGTTGCATTAACGGCCGACTTAAAAGAGTCAACAAAAGTAAACTATTTTGCAGATAAATTTCCAGATAGGTTTATAGAAGTTGGGGTTGCAGAGCAAAACTTGGTCACAATTGCCTCAGGTATGGCAAATTACGGCAAAATCCCATTTGCAACAAGTTATGCCTGTTTTTCACCTGGTAGAAACTGGGAACAAATAAGGACAACCATTGCAATTGATGGTTACCCAGTAAAGATAATTGGGGCTCAATCGGGTTTGAATATTGGTCACTATGGTGTGACACATCAAGGTCTAGAAGATATTGCTCTAACAAGAGTTATTCCCAATATGAATGTTGTTGTTCCAAGTGACTATAATGAAGCCAAAAAGGCAACCTTAGAAATGGCAAAAATTGATGAACCTTTCTATATGAGACTTCCAAGAATTGAGAGCCCTGTTTATACAACAGATAAAACACCATTTAAAATCGGAAAGGCAAATATTTTAACTGAAAGTAAAAATCCTGAATGCTTGATTGTTGCTTGCGGATTAATGGTATATGAAGCACTGCTTGCCTACAAAGAATTAGAAAAAAATGGTATTGATACAATTGTTGTAAATCTTCATACAATTAAACCACTGGATGAAGAAGTAATTATAAAGTATGCAAAACTTACAAATGCAGTTGTAACAATTGAGGAGCATCAGGTACTGGGGGGAATGGGGTCTGCAGTATCAGAAGTATTGTCAAAAAGCTTTCCAGTACAAATGGAGATTTTAGGCGTACAAGATAGATTTGGCCAGTCTGGGAAACCAAAGGAATTGTTTAAGGAGTATGGCTTAACCAAGGAAGATATTGCAAAAGCAGTTAAAAAAGTAATTGCTAGAAAAAATGTTTGATGATTAACAAGGCTTGGTCATTTTATTTTTAAATGGTAGTCTTAATATATGAATGAAACAATTTCCAAACTATCACAACCCAATAAAGGTATTTTGGCTGCTGACGAATCTACTCCTTCTATAATAAAAAGATTTTTGAGTTTAGGTTTAACCTCAACCCCAGAACTAAATAAGGAATATAGAGAAATGCTGTTTTCTACCCAAGATATGGAAAAGTACGTTAGTGGAGTAATTTTATTCGATGAAACAATTAAACAAGGGTTAGTAGAAACCCTAAGAAACAAAGGTATTGAAGTTGGCATTAAAGTTGATGAAGGTTTAGAAAGCTTTAATGGTAGTGATGAAAAAATTACAAAAGGAATAAGTGGTCTTTCTGAAAGACTTGAGGATTACAAAAAGCTAGGAGCAACTTTCACTAAATGGAGAACAGTAATTATGATAACTGATATCTATCCAACGGAGGCATTTTTATCAGAGTCATTAAATAAGATGGCAGATTATGCGAAACTGGTCCAAGATAAGGGTATGATACCAATTATTGAACCAGAAGTTCTTTTAGATGGTAATCATACTAATACTCGATGTGAAGAAATTTCTACAAAAGTATTAAAGAAACTTTTTGAAATTCTAAAATCCAAAAATGTAGATTTAGCATCCACAGTTCTAAAAGCAAGTATGGTTATGCCTGGCAAAGAAAGTGGAGTAGTGGTTATGCCTTTAGAGGTTTCAAATTCAACATTACGTACCTTTAGAAATTCTGTTCCAAACGAAGTTCCATTAATAGTCTTTTTGTCAGGTGGTCAAACTCCAGATCAGGCGACATTTAATTTAAATGAAATAGTGAAACTCAACACAGATAAAAATTTCGGTAGTTGGGATTTATCTTTTTCATTTGGGAGGGCTTTACAAGAAGAAGCAATGAAAGAATGGTTGGGAAATATTAATAACGTTTCCAAAGCCCAAGAAGTATTTTTAGAAAGGCTTAAGAAAGTCTCAAAAGCAAGACAGGGGAAATTGTCATATGAATAACTTTGAATTACTATCTATAGGTGATGCTAATCTAGATGCTTTCATTGTTCCCTCAGAATCAGAGTCACTATGCGAAATTGATACAAAAAAATGTTTAATTGCTTTTTCATATGGTGACAAGATACCAGTTAAGAATTTGGAGTTTTCAGTTGGTGGAAATGCTGCAAATAATGCCGTTGGTACAAAAAGGTTGGGTGTAAATACAGCAGTGGTTTTAACACTTGGGGATGATAGTACGGGTTTACAAATAATAGAGAGATTAAAGCAGGAGCAAGTTGATCTAACTTATGTCATTCAACAACCTTCAACTCTATCTAATTTCAATGTAGTTGTAAGCTACACAGGAGAAAGAACAATATTTACCTACCATTCTCCACGTTCATACGAGTTTCCTGTTCAACTGCCTAAAGCGCCTTGGGTTTATTTAACCTCAATGGGTGAGTCGTATAGACCTTTTTATAACCATATTTCTGAATGGCTTGTAAAAAATCCTGAAGTAAAGTTAGCTTTCAATCCTGGTAGTTGGCAACTTCGCGGTGGGGTGCAAGAGATTGGTAATATATTTAAACTTTCAAGTATCGTTTTTGTAAACAAACAAGAAGCCGAAAAACTTACAGGATATGAAGCAAAAGGTGGGGTGACCAAAGAACTCCTAATGTCTCTTTCTGGTTTGGGTCCTAAAATTTCAGTGATAACTGACGGTGGAAATGGTGCATATCTTTTTGACGGTAGTAAATTCATTCATTGTGGAATTATGCCAATGGACGCATATGAGAGAACTGGGGCGGGCGATGCATTTGGTTCAGGATTTTTGTCAGCAATTATTAAAAGAAAAACAGTTGAAGAGGCACTTATTTGGGGAACTGTCAATTCCGCATCAGTCATAGGCTACACTGGGGCTCAGAAAGGACTATTAAAAGAACAAGATTTAGACACTTGGGTTGAAAGGTTTAAGTCTTCAGGGGTTAAAGTCGAGGAGATGTAGTTGGGCAAGGGGCAAATTCACATTTTGGTCCACTTCTTCCAACAGCAGATCCATCAGGGCAAATTTTAGCTTCCATGGTACAAGCAACAGGTTTTGACCTCTGTGTTTGATATGCAAAAAATCCTGCAATTGAAATGGAAAGTAGCAATAAGAATATAAGAATGGCAATTAAATAGGTGGGTGGTTTTTTATGTTCCACTCTTTAAATATACTGCCATAAATGCTAGATTTAAAGTATGAAGATTTTTGTTTCTAGAAATATTCCAACAACAAAACTTGAAGTTTTAAAAAACAGTAACCAAGAGGTAATAATTTCTGAGTTTAATAGGCCTCTAACTTCGGAGGAATTAATAAGTAAGGCCAAGGGATCAGATGCTGTTTTATCATTACTTACAGACAGAATTGATGGAGAGGTAATGGATGCAATTGGTCCACAGTTAAAAGTAGTTGGTAACTACGCAGTTGGCTTTGACAATATTAATGTTAAAGATGCAACTGAAAGGGGAATAGTAGTTTGTAACACCCCTTGTAAAGAGGTTGATGAGGCCGTGGCAGAACACACTTGGGCACTTTTGACATCTCTTTTAAGAAGAATTGTTGAGGCAGATGAAGCCACTAAAAGGGGGGCTTATAAAGGTTGGGAACCTGATATTTTTTTAGGTACCACACTAAGGGATAAAACATTAGGAATAATAGGACTTGGAAATATTGGCAAGATGGTTGCCCAAAAAGCAGTGGGCCATAATATGAAGATTATTTACAATAAAAGAAATAGAGATCCTGAGTGTGAGGAAAAGCTGGGTATAAAATATTGTGATATTGAGACACTTCTTTCGGAAAGTGACATTGTAACTCTTCATGTTCCACTAACAGACGAAACAAGGCATATGATTAAAAGTGAGTCCCTATCTAAAATGAAAAAAGGATCATATTTAATTAACACAGCAAGAGGATCGGTTGTTGATGAACACGATTTAGTAGAATCTTTAAGATCGGGACACTTGTCTGGTGCAGCCTTAGACGTGTTTGATAATGAGCCAAACATTGACCCAGAGCTTATAGGTATGGAGAACGTTATACTAACCCCCCACATTGCATCAGCAACATATGAGGCAAGAGAAAAAATGGGTGAATTAGCAGTAAGTGGAATTTTAAAAGTTTTAGATAACGAACTTCCTGATAATATTGTAAACAGTGATGTTTGGCCAAATCGCCGGAAATAAAATGGGACTATTCAAGAAAGATGAGGAATACATCGAGGAAGTAGAGGAACTAAATTTTCCAAAAAGAAAATTCAAAGACTTAAAGCCTGAGCATGCCAAAAAACGCAAGGAACCAGTAAAACCTTGGGGCAAATTTGAAAGATTATTCATTCTGGTTATTCTAATTTTAACTGTTGCCACTTCTGGGTTTTTGGCTTTGTCGGCAAGAAATTATAAATTACCAAAACTTCCGATTTTAAAATTACCAAACCTATCTGAACTAAATCCCTTTAAGGAGCAGGTAATAGTTGTTGGGAATAAAGGGAGCCAGGTCTCACAAAAGAAAATTGATAATACCAAGCGCTTGTTTAAAGAGGCTACGAATAGTTACTCTGGGATCTATGCATTTTATATCTATGACTTAAAAGGGGATTACTACTACGGTTTAAATTACCAACAAAAAATGCAGGCCGCCTCATTAATTAAATTACCAGTGATGTATCTCGCAATGAAAAATAATGAGGATAAAAGCTTGGTTGAAGCTATGGGCAAGAGGTCAGATAACTTTGCCTTTAATACCATAGTTGAGAGTTTGGGCAAAGAGGTTGTAAACAATACCATCTACGATCTTGGAATGCCAAACACTTCCTTAAGTGAAAATACTACAACACCAGAGGAAGTGGGACTATTTTTCAAGAAGTTATACAAACACGAACTTTTAGACTATGACAATTCACAAAAATTAATAGGTTATATGACCAATACTATCTTTGAAGATTGGTTAAGAGCTGGAATTCCAAGTGAATACAAGTTAGCACATAAATATGGTAGAGAGGCGAGGTCTGTAAGTGATGCGGGGATTGTGTTTTCTGAAAAGCCTTTTGTATTGGTAATTATGACAGATGGTGTGATTGAAAGAGAAGCAGATGAACTATTTCCAAAACTTACTAAGTTACTATATACTGAACATACAAATGAGGACAGCAATTGAATACATAAAAGAGGCGTTAAAGATTTATTTTAAGAAAGAGAATATGGCCTTTTTCATTAAAGTCATGTCTATCCCCGTTATATTTTCGACTTTAGCCACATTCTTATATGAATATTATTATCCTACCGAAAATTATCAGGAATTTGATATGTCAGGTGGATTAACTATCTTTCTGGTTTTAACAGTAGTATCAGCACTACTTAGTTTTTGGATGCAAGCATCTGCATATTTTTCAATTTTAGAAATCAATAAAAATGAATTTGAGGTTGTCAAAAAGTCACTAAGAATGTTACCTACTTTTGTAGGAGTCAGTTTAGTTTTAGGTTTAATTATTCTTTCAGGCTTATTGCTACTTATAATACCTGCAATTATTTTTGGGCTTTGGTATTCATTTACATTGTTTTTAGTTTTTGATAAAAGTATGAGCTTAAGAGAGGCACTGAAAGCTAGTAAGTTGATGGTCAAGGGTAGGATGATGAAAGTGTTTGGAAGATTTATAGTTTTTGGACTATTCAGTATTGTTGTCACAATGTTTGTAACAATTATCCCAGTTGCTGGAAGTCTAGTTATGGGTTTACTATCCCCACTATTTCTCTTGTCTTCCTACTTGCTTTACAAAGATTTGCTTTTGATTAATAACGACACGAGTGAAGTTGTGGCTAGTTAATATTCGGACCCTCTGTCATTCCCGCTGGATCTACTATTTTTGGACAGTTCATCTGATTTTCTTCTAAATACCATTCAAACCTACCGTAACATTCTTTTTGGATTAAGCCATTAGGGATAGCCCACTCAACAGCCTCCTTACCCATTAAAAGAGAGGTCATTATTCTATTCCAAATTGGGGCTGCCCCTGTTATACCTGATGCTATTCTACTCATAGATGAACTATCGTTATTACCAACCCAAACTGCTGTCAAATAATCTTGGTTAAACCCGATTGTTAAGTTATCTTTTAGGTCATTACTTGTTCCTGTTTTTACTGCAACTTCTGGGTGGTTTGGAATAACAAGTTTGGAGTTTGTTCCAAAAGCTGGAGATCTTGATACGTTGTCTTTTAAAATATCAATCAAAAGATAGGCTACTCTCGAGTCAATTATTAGTTTATTCTTACTTTTACTTTGTTCATCACGTTTATATATGGTTTTATCTTTATAATTTACTATTTCCGATATATATATCAGGTCATTTTTAACTCCACCGTTTGCAATTACTGAATATGCTTGGGCAACATCTAAAAGTTTGGTTTCTCCACCACCCAGCGTTAATGATAGCCCAAAACGTGACCTATCTAACCAAGTGGTTATGCCCATTTTCTCACCCAAGTCAATAATTTTTGTTACCCCTAATGACGCCAAAATCTTAACAGCAGGTATGTTTCTTGACTGCGCTAAGGCTTGTCTGATGGTAATTTTCCCTTTATATAGGTCATCATAGTTTTTAGGGGAATAGTCTTTTTGTCCAGGAACTTTAAAAGTAATTGCCGAGTCATCTATAATAGTTGAAAGTGTAAAGCCACTACTTAACGCAAGTGTATAGGTTACAACCTTAATTGATGACCCAGGTTGTCTTAATCTTGTGGTGACATTTACATTGCCATCGTTTTCTGTGTCAAAATAGTTTTTACTTCCCACCATAGCCAGAATTTCTCCGTTATGGGGGCTTAAGACCACAGCCGCACCATTATTGACGTTCAACCTTTCAATCTTTGAAACCTCGTCTCTTACTGCTTCCTCTGCGATTTTTTGGATATCGTAGTCAAGTGTCGTGGTAACAGTTAGGCCCCCAGTGGTAACTACCTCTTCTCCATATTCTTCAATAAGTTTTTCGCGAACGTACATCACAAAATGGGGAGCTTTAATGTCTTGTTTATTGGGTGCAAATGTAATTCGTTGCTCAAGTGCTTCAGACTCTTGGTCCTCGCTAATAAACTTATTAATCTTCATTAAATACAGGACTTCCCTTTGTCTAGAAAATGTTAGGTCAGGATTGTTGCCAAAAGGGGAATATCTTGTGGGACTCTGGGGAAGACCTGCAAGAAGTGCACTTTCAGCTAGCGTCAAGTCTTTAACGTCCTTATTAAAATAATGTTTCGAGGCTTCTTGTATGCCATAGACAGTACCACCATAACTTACTTCATTTAAATACATTTCTAAAATTTGATCTTTCGAGTAATTAAATTCGACCATAACTGAGAGTATTAACTCTCTAACTTTTCTAATATATGTTTTCTCTGAAGATAACAGGGCATTTTTGACTAACTGTTGAGTAATGGTTGACCCGCCCTGAAGTTTACCTTCAGAAATATTTTTAACAAGAGCTCTAAACATTCCTCTGAGCGAAAATCCTTTGTGATAATAGAATTCTGCATCTTCCGCGGCTATCGTAGAAAGAATAACGCTTTGGGGAATTTCTTCTAATTTAACAGGAGTTCTGTTTTTATCTTTATAAATCGTGTATAAAAGAACTCCATTTCTATCGTATATTTTAGTAGAGACTTCAATTTTTCTTGACATTAGCTCTTTGTAAGAGGGCAGATCTTTAAAAATAGTAAGGTAAGTAATAAAGGTAATTACAGTAATACCCAAAACAATAAACAAATACCTTTTTTTAAAAGAAATTTTAAACCTTGGAAAAGTATAGTTTTTTAAAAAATTGTATTTAATTTTAGGTAAAGCAAAACTTCTAATTTTGGGAAACTTTGGAAGTTTTATTCTTCTAATAGAACTACCAACAAAATAAAAAACAAAAATAACTGCTATAAAAATATGAGAAAAGATAAAATAGAAAGGTTTCCCAATAGCAGTTAAGATAAAAGCTATTAGCGAAAGGGCAGTGGTGGTTTTTTTCTTTTTTCCAGCCACAGGCAATTGTACCAGTTTTGTTAGTTACTTTTAAGTGGGTATCTAATAGTTGCAGAAGAACTGGAAATGGGGCACTCAAGACAGTAGATTGCTCCTGTTGGGTCTGTGTAAACTGTTTTTGACTGCATCTCTATTTGCTCAGGAAGAGCATCAGAGTTTGCAACTTGACCAGTATCTCTAAATACCCACAAATCTTGGTGGGTTACGTTTACTGTTGTGGGGATGGTCCCTGCCAAAAAATACTCAAATCTGGATGGACAGCCTGGATTATTTGGGTCACCTGACAATATGGCTCCACCAGTATCAGAACAGATTGTTCCTCCGACGACTTCCTCTGGTTGTAATGGCCATGAGTGACCATCACTATCAGAGTCATATGCACCCTTCTCACTTTTATCAAGGGCAAATTTTATTACACGGTTCCATATTGGTGATGCTCCAGTAACTCCAGAAACAGCACCACCCATTGGAGTGTTGTCATTATTACCTACCCACACAACCACAACTATTTGTTTTGTGTATCCAATTGTCCAATTATCTCTTCTGTCATTTGTTGTACCTGTTTTTACAGAAACTTCTGGATGACCCCTGACATTTAAAAAACTAGATGGGCCAAAAGCCTCTTGTCTGGCGTTGTTGTCATGCAGGGCGTGCGAAATTAAAAATGAAGTTCCTGTATCTAATACTTTTTCACCTGATAATTTTTTGTTACCAATGTTAACCTCTTCTAAAATTTTGCCTTTCCAGTCTTCAATTTTGGTAATTGCTAGTAATGGTTCTTTGACCCCTCCATTTGCAAAAACACCAAAAGCTACGGCCATATCAATAGGCTTAACTTCTCCTCCTCCTAGTGTCAGCGATAGCCCGTATCTGTCTGGATCTTCAAAAGTAGTGAGACCAAGAGAATTTGCAAATTCTACAAACTGTTTTACACCATTTACAGCCAATATTTTAACAGCAGGAATATTTAAAGAGTTTCCCAAGGCAAACCTTGTTTGAACAAGACCTTTAAAGGTTCCATCATAGTTTTTAGGGCAGTAAAGTGATTGTCCAGCAACTGCAAAACAAGATGGTGTGTCAGCAAAAGTTGTTGCTAGTGTTATTTTTTTGCGCGAGATTGCCAGAGCGTAGTTAAGGGGTTTAATTGACGAACCAGGTTGACGATTGGCCAATGTAACGTTGACTTTACCGTCCTCGTCTTCGGCAAAATAGTCTTTACTTCCTACCATCGCAAGTATTTCTCCAGTCGATGGGTGGGTAACGATTGCAGCTCCATTTCCCACCTTCTGGTTTTTAAGTTTTGCGACTTCTGTGGCAACCGCCATTTGAGCAAATTCCTGAAGTTCTAAATCTAAAGTGGTGGTAACTCTAAGTCCACCTTGTTCAACCATTCTTTCACCATACTTTTCAACCAGTTGTTCTTTCACCCAAAGGGCAAAATGGGGAGCTTTGGGAGCTTCAATTTTTGTGTACTTTAATTCTTCTTCAAAGGCCTTGTCAGCTTCTTCTTGGGTAATGTGTTCATTTATAACCATTTGATCAAGCACTTGTTTTTGTCGTTCTTTGGCAAGTTCAGGTCTTGCTCCAAAAGGTGAATATCTTGTAGGGCTTTGAGGCAAACCTGCAAGTAAAGCAGATTCTGCAAGGCTTAAATCTTTGGCTGGTTTTTTAAAATATAGTTCACTTGCTGACTCAATTCCATAGGCGGTCGATCCATATGGAATTTGGTTTAAATACATTTCAAGTATTTGGTTTTTTGAATATATTCCCTCAACCACCATTGTCAAGAAAAACTCCCTTGCCTTTCTCCGAATAGTTCTTTCAGGAGAGAGTAGTGCGTTTTTAACAAGTTGTTGGGTTAGTGTTGATCCTCCTTCAAGTTTTCCTCTGGTTACAATTTTCCAAGCAGCCCTAGCAATTCCAGTAAAAGAAAAACCGTAATGTTTGTAAAAATCTTTGTCTTCAATTGCAATGGTTGCATTCTTAATATTGTCAGGTAGGGACTCGAGCTCAATAGGGCTTCTTCTGGTATCTGCATATATTTCATAAATTATATTGCCGTTTCTATCAAATAGTTTGGTTGAGACAGGAATGTCTGGTGATGTTAGTTTAGTAGGAAGGGGTATTCCCCAAAAAAGCCACAAAGAAAAAGAAATTAGAACGGTAAAAAAAATAACTCTTTTTCTATTATATTTACTAGATAGGTGTTTTTTGATTTTTGAGAAAAAATGTCGCATACTTGATTTTAATGGATATTGGTTTAGAAAACAAAGTTTGGTGGACATATATAGAAAAAGACCTTCAGGAATTGTTGGTTGCTTCTGAGTTTTTGGCAAATGTAGTGAGGAGTTGGGGAGGAGATATGCCTCAGGGTAGGAAAGTTTTTAGTGATTATTCATTCGTGGTTTTTCCTGCAGCAAAAGCATATGAAGGTTTTTTGAAAAAAGTATTTCTAGATATGGAGTTTATTACCAGTGAAGATTATCATGGTAAACGATTTAGGATTGGAAAAGCACTAAATCCATATTTAGATAAAAGGTACAGAGAAAAGGAGAGTGTCTATGACAAACTAGTTAAATACTGTGGCGGTAAGGAGCTAGCAGATGACTTGTGGAACACTTGGACTTTATGTAGAAATACTGTTTTTCATTGGTTTCCAGATGAAAAAAAGGCAATCACTTTTGACGAAGCCAAAACCAAAATAGATATGGTTATTGGCTCTATGGATAAAGCCTTTGAGGGTTGTAAACTTAAATAGCAATATTAATTATGAGCAAGACTTTAAATTTCAAAAGGGCAGTTTATCTGGCAGCGTACCTACTAATAGTATGGGGTTTTTATAGATTTCTTTTTCAACTTCCAGAAGAGATTGAGGAAACAATAATTAAACCACTGGTTTGGCTAATCCCAGTTATTTATTTAGTTAAACTAGAACGTCGTGGTTTGGAATCTGTTGGTATAACTTTCAAAAATTTGTTTCCTGCAATTTATTATTCCTTGGGATTGGGCCTGATCTTTGTTTTAGAGGCAATGTTTGTTAATTACATCAAATACGATGGGCAACTTAATCTGAATGCAAATATTGGTCAATTACCGTTTATAACAGCGCTTGGATTATCTTTTGTAACTGCTTTTTCAGAAGAGATCACATTCAGGGGATACATATTTACTAGAATCTGGGACTTTATCAAAAATGAGTTCACTGCCAATATCCTAACATCTGTTTTTTGGGCTATGATTCATGTACCCATAACCATATTTGTTTGGAAATTGGATTTTTCAGCAAGTCTAATATATTTAGCACTAACCACCATTTTTGGTATTGGAAGCGCTTTTGTATATGCTAGAACTAAAAACATTTTGGCACCAATTATTCTTCATGTATTATGGCAGTGGCCAATAATTTTGTTTAGATAAGGAGACATAAGTGACATTGTTTGCAGGAGTTGACTGCTTAGTATACAATTACAATTACCCAATTAGTTTTGGGTAATTTATGAAAAGCAATGTTGCAGTTAATATCATTACAATAATTGTTGCTTTCACCATACTTTCGGCTTCATTTTTCAAAACAGTTAGTATTAAATATGCCTATACGCCACTGGTTTTATCAGAGAATACTGAACAAAAAAATACAGAAGATGATCTTTCGGTAGATTATGTATTGGCCTACCCTGGAAAAATTAATCCCGACAATCCACTTTGGTACCTAAAGGCCTTAAGAGATAGAATTTGGGTTGTTACAACTTTTGATCAAAACAAAAAAAGTGATCTATATTTATTGTTTGCCGACAAACGTTTGGTTTCTGCAACAATGTTATTTCAAGACAATAAACCCGATTTGGGTCTTGTCACACTAACTAAGGCTGAAAAATATCTTGAAAAGGCATCAAAAACAGTATCTTATACTGATAGTTATGAAAAGTTGGCGCTTGCTTCACTGAAGCACAGAGAGATAATCGAAAGACAAATACTACCTTTAACCCCAGAAGACCTAAGGCCTCAAGCTATAAAAACAATTGACTACTCAAAGGAAGTATATAAAGTAATGAGTGTTAATTTATTGACGATTGGCTTGAATCCACCGCAAAATCCATTTGAATAGTATCCTTTTTTTATACTCGATTTTAAAATAATCTCCGCAAAATTTACGCGAGCAAAAATGAAAGAAATTTTTTTGAAGCTACTCAGGCTTAAAGGTGATATATTTAATACTAAAAGTTTATAGTTGACTCTCTACCCCTAGTGTTAGATCATCTGTCTTGTTACTAGTGATAGTGTTTTTTGCTTTCATATGTGAAACATAGTTATTTTATGTGAAACATAGTTACTACTTGTGAAACGCAAAAAATTGTAACTAAAAGAAAAAAGTACATATGAAATGTCCATTTTGTAATACCAAGGAGACACAAGTTCTTGAGTCAAGAACGAGCGACGATGGTCACGGATTAAGAAGGAGAAGGGAGTGTACCAAGTGTGGTAAAAGGTTTACAACACATGAGTCAGTTAAAACATCTGTACTCTGGGTTATTAAAAGAGATGGCAAAAGAGAGCCTTTTGATAAAGAGAAAGTAAAAAGAGGAATATTAAGATCAATCGAAAAAAGACCAGTTTCTTTAGATTTGGTTAATGAAATAGCAGATGAGATAGAGAGGGAAATGCTAAAAGCAGAGAATGAAGAAATATCAAGCAAGTTAATAGGTGGTGCAATTTTAAAAAAGTTAAAGAAAGTTGACAAGGTAGCTTGGTTAAGGTTTGCAAGTGTCTATTTACAGTTTGAAGACTTAGAAGATTTTGAAAAAATAATATCTAAAAATATATGACAAAAAAACAAATTAAAAATAAATTATTAAAATTTGAAGATTACAAAGCTCCTACCTATGAAAAAATACGAAAGGAAATTGATAAGAAAGTTGGTTTAAAACCAAACCTGCCACAGGACTTGCCCAAGGGTGATTGGACAGAACAGGCATTAAAGGTTTTGGGTGAAAGATATCTTGTTAAAGATAATAACTTAAATCCAATTGAATCCCCAGAAGATATGATTTGGCGTGTTGCTTGGGATGTTGCCTCTAGTGAAGCCAGGTGGGGTGCAACTAAAAAAGATGTGATGAAGTCTGCAAGAGAGTTCTACAATTTAATGGTTTCAAGAAAATTTTTACCAAATTCTCCAACCCTTATGAATGCCGGTACTGGCAATGGTTTGCAATATTCTGCCTGTTTTGTCCTTCCTGTTGAGGATTCGATGGAAGGAATATTTGATGCTCTAAAACATCAGGCCATAATTCACAAAACAGGTGGTGGTACTGGGTTTTCATTTACTAGACTTAGACCATCTGGATCGTTAGTCAAAACTTCATCTGGTACTGCATCTGGGCCAATATCGTTTATGAGAATATTCGATGCCGCTACTAACGAGGTTAAACAAGGTGGAAAAAGAAGAGGTGCAAATATGGGAATTTTAAGGGTTGACCATCCAGATGTTATGGAATTTATCCATTGCAAAGAAGAGGGGGGTATTACAAATTTCAACATATCAGTGGCGATTACAGACAAGTTTATGGAGGCTTATAGAAATAACGAGGACTATGAGCTTATAAATCCAAAAACAAAAGAGGTTGTTGGAAAACTATCAGCCAGAGTTGTTTTTGATGAGATTGCTGACGGTGCTTGGAGGACAGGAGACCCTGGATTAATTTTTATAGACAAGATAAACCAAAGTACTGCAAACCCTGTTCCAACAATTGGAGATATTGAAGCAACCAACCCCTGTGGAGAACAACCTCTTTATCCTTTTGATGCTTGTAACTTGGGCAGTATATTTTTAACTTACTTTGTAAAAAATGGTGAGGTAGACTGGGATGGAATAAAAGAGATATCAAGACAAGCAGTTAGATTTTTGGACAACGTCATTGAAGTTAATCCGTATCCACTAGAGCAGATAAGGAATACAGTTTTTGGTATCAGAAGAATTGGACTAGGAATTGGAGGTTGGGCCGATATGCTTCTTGAGCTTGGAATTCCTTATGACAGTGAAGAAGCCTTAACTCTTGCAGAGCGTGTTATGAAAACAATTAACGATGAGGCAGTTTCTGAGACAGAAAGACTTGCTAAAGTAAGAGGAGCCTTCCCAATGTTTGAGGGGTCAATTTATAAAGGGACAACTCCCAGAAGAAATTCAACAGTCACTACAATTGCACCTACTGGTACGATATCAATAATTGCAGGTAGTTCTTCAGGTTGTGAACCGCTTTTTGCAATTGCTTTTCAACATATAGTTAAAGATAAGCATTTGGATAGAAAGTTAACTTTTGTTAATCCAAAATTTGAAGAAGTTCTTAAAAAAGAAGGTATTTGGAGTCAGGAGTTGATGGACAAAGTCGGAGCGAAAGGTGTTGTCAGAAATATTCAAGAAATTCCAGAAAAAATAAGAAATATTTTTGGTACGGCCCAAGAAATTACCCCTACTTGGCACATAAGGACACAAGCAGTTTTTCAAAAACATACAGAGAATGCAGTGAGTAAGACTATTAATTTAGACAATTCCGCGACAGTTGCAGACATTAAAAATGCCTATCTTGAGGCTTGGGATACAGGGTGTAGGGGTATAACTGTCTTTAGGGATGGATGCAAAGATGTTCAGGTTTTAAACTTGGGTACAAAAAACGATACTGTAAAGACTGATGTAAACACAAACACCCAACAGGAGGTTGAGCCAATAAGACAACGTCCTTATAAAGTAACTGGTTCAACGTACAGGATGCATACTCCAGTGGGGACAGCATTTATAACAATTAATGAAGATGAGAACGGTGACCCATTAGAAGTCTTTGTGAACGTTGGCAAAGCTGGTTCTGATGTTGCTGCTATGGCAGAAGCCTTAGGTCGTACTATTTCAACCGCCTTAAAATTTAGAGGAAATGTTTCTGCAAAAGAAAAAGCAAGAGAATTTGCAGACCAACTTTCAGGAATTGGTGGAAGAAGGTCAATTGGATTTGGTCCAACAAAAATAAAATCTCTTCCAGATGCAGTAGCTGGTGCGTTATCTGTTCATTATGATTTTGGTATAAATGGATACCACAACAGCCCAAATGTTTTTGGCGTAAATGACTCAAAAAAAGAACCAGTAAGTGAAGTAATTGCATCAATTCCATCAACCACAAAAGAACAACAAGACACTTTGTTTCTTCATGCTACAAAAGAAAAAGTTGGTGATATCTGTCCAAGTTGTGGAGCAGGAGCATTAGTTTTTGAAGAAGGGTGTAGTAAATGCCACGCCTGTGGACATAGTGAATGCTAAAGTAAACTTGCGAAACCAGAATTTGATAGAATAACTCCATGTCAGTATATACAAAAACAGGGGATAAAGGGAAAACTGGAACCTTTGGTGGGAAAAGAATTTCAAAATCTTCCAAGTTAATTCAAGCCATAGGGGCAATTGATGAACTAAATTCATACCTTGGTATTGTGGGTGGTTTAACGGAAGTACAAAGAAACTTGTTTACTGTTAACTCAATTCTATCTGGCGCCAAGCTTACACTTCCAAAAGATGCGGTTAAAAAATTAGAAAAAGAAATAGATAGAATGGAAGGGGCAATGCCAGTTCTTGCCAATTTTATAATCTATTCTGGAACACCAAGAGCCACTAAAATTTATTACGCTAGAGCACTTGCGCGTCGTGCAGAACGAATGCTAGTTTCTGCTTCAGATACTAAACATCCAAATTTAGACAAACTTGCCTACTTAAATAGACTTTCAGATTATCTCTTTACCCTTGCCCGCTACACCAATTTCAAACAAAAGACGAGAGAAGAAACTTGGAAAATAGTTTAGCTTCTGTTGTGATATTATTAATTCATGGGACTACTGCCTGAAAGAGAACCAATAAAGAATAAGTATGAGAATCCTGATGAAGCTTCGCCTTTAAACATAGAAAGGAAAGAGGTTGTAACTCCTGTTCCAACCCAATTTAAAGCTCAAGTTACAGATGATCAGGGTAATAGTGTAATTAAAACACCAGAGTCTGAAAAAGTTGACATAGTTATTCCTGCTTCTAACGAAAAAAGTCTTGAGGTTACTATCAAGGGGGATAAAAGTGAATCTTCTGTTTGGTCTGCAGGTTATTGGCTTAGAATTTTTAAAAAGGCAGTTTATTTTAGTTGGAAGATATTATTCGATGGAGGTAAACAATGATCGTATCTGATTTAAATACAATTTTTGCATTCTTGATACTAATTTTAATTTTAGTTTTCATGGTTGCTGTTTTTTCCTATGTAGCCTTTGTGGTTTTCAGATACCGTGGTAGAGAAGAACGATCAGTTGACTCGGTTTATCTGCAAATTTCTGTACCCCGCTTGAACGAAATTAAAATTGATGCTATGGAGCAACTTTTTGCTTCACTGTATTCAGTTAAAAAAGGGGGTTGGAAACAAAAGTTTTCTGTTCAGCCTACACTTTCTTTTGAAATGTTGGCAAGAGATGAAGATATCAAGTTCTTTGTTTGGACACCTTCAGAATATAAAGATTTAGTAGAAAAACAAATCCATGGTGCATATCCTGACGCTGAAGTTAAAGAAGTACAAGAGGTTAATATTTTTTCAAACGAAGGTAAAGTAGCCTATAAGTCATTGCAACTTTCAAAAGCAAACTATTATCCTCTAAAAACATTTAAAGATTTGTCTACAGATATTTTGTCTGCAGTTACATCTAGTATGGCTAGGATGGATAAAGGTGAGGGTGCAATTTTACAAATTTTAATTTCTCCAGCTGAATCTGACTGGCAAAAAGAGGGAGGAAAGTTTATTTCAGATACTAAAAAACAAGAAAGCAGTTCAGAAAGTGCTAAATATTCTGTATCTGCAAAAGCTCTTGAAGCCGTGGAAAACAAGATCAGTAAACCTGGTTTTGAAACATCAATCAGGATTATAGTTTCAGGAACTACAAAAGAGAGGGCAAAAATCCATCTGGACAACATTAATTCTTCAATCAGCCAAGTTGCAGGTGAACACAACATCTTGGGTGGTAGAAAAATATATAACAAAGGCTCATTTATGCAGGACTTTTTATATCGCTATCAGCCGATGTTTAATATTTTAAAAAACCATGTATCAATTTTAAATTCTGAAGAGCTTGCAACAATTTTTCATTTTCCAAATAGACAAATAACAACCCCACATATTCACTGGTTGCATAGTAAGACAGCCCCTGCACCCGCAGAAGTGCCTGAGGATGGCTTGTATTTAGGTAAGAGCGTCTATAGAGGGGTAGAACGAAAAATTGCAATGGGCGATGATGATAGAAGAAGGCACATGTTTATTATTGGTGCAACGGGTACAGGAAAAACCGAGCTTTTAAAGAGCATGATTATGCAGGATATAAATGCTGGACGTGGAATTTGTTTTATGGATCCACATGGTGATGCTGTTGAAGATGTTTTAAAAATGATTCCCCCAGAACGTGCAGAAGATGTTGTCTACTTTAGACCTTCTGACACAGAGCGTCCAATGGGGTTAAATTTGATGGAAGCCAAAACTGAAGACGAAAAGCATTTTGTTGCCTCATCAATTATTAATATGATGTACAAACTTTTTGACCCTTATAAGACTGGTATTGTTGGTCCAAGGTTTGAGCATGCTGTAAGAAATGCCATGTTAACCATAATGTCGGAGCCCGGAACCACCTTTGTTGAATTGATGAGGGTTTTGACAGACGCAAGATATGTTCAGGAATTACTACCTAAGGTAACTGACCCTATAATCAGAAGATATTGGACGGATCAGATTGCACAAACTTCTGACTTCCATAAATCTGAGGTTTTAGACTATATCACCTCAAAATTTGGTAGGTTTGTAACAAATAAAATGATTAGAAATATCATTGGGCAATCTCAGTCGTCATTTTCATTCCGTGATGTAATGGATAATGGAAAGATATTATTAATTAACCTAGCAAAAGGTGAGTTGGGTGAGGAAAACTCAAACTTTTTAGGTCTTATTTTAGTACCTCGTATTTTAATGGCAGCCATGAGCAGAAGTGATACACCAGAAGAACAACGAAGAGATTTTTATCTTTATGTTGACGAGTTCCAAAATTTTGCAACACCTGACTTTGCTGTTATTCTTTCTGAGGCTAGAAAATACAAACTGAATTTGACCGTTGCTAATCAGTTTATAGGTCAGATGGAAGAAGAAGTTAAAAATGCAGTTTTTGGAAACGTAGGTACAAAAATATCATTTAGGGTTGGTGTGACAGATGCTAATTATTTACAACATGAATTTTCTCCTACGTTTGGCGAGGATGATTTGTTAAATGTTGAAAGATTTCACGCATATGTTAAAACAATTGTCAGAAACCAACCACAAACACCATTCTCCCTTGATACAACACTTGATATGAAAGCGGTAAATGCCACAAAAAATGATAGAACTGCAGAAATAATTACTGAAATGAGTAGGTTAAAACATGGTAGAGACGTAAAATTAGTTGAGGCAGAAATCACTAGACGAGCAAAGCTTTAGGTGGTATTCTTCATTATATTATGAATAATGTGAATAGTAATTCTGGCTACACAATTGGGGTAATTGGCTACGGTTTTGTTGGAGAAGCAACTGTTAAAGGTTTTGCAACAAACAAAGAAAACAGGATTTTTTGGTATGACAAGTATAAAGAATCTCAAAATACACTAGAAGAAGTAGTTAAACTTTCCGAATTTATATTTGTAAGTGTCCCAACCCCAATGTTTTCTGATTATTCTGGAATGGATATGAGTATTGTTGAAGAAGTTGTAGAAAGTGTTGCTAAAAAAATTGAAAATACCGAGAAAATCCTAATTATTAAGTCTACTTCGCTTCCTGGAACTACTACCAAAATGGCCAAAAAATATCCTAAAGTTAATTTTGCTATGAATCCTGAGTTTTTAACTCAAGAAAAAGCAAATTTTGATTTTTTAAATCCAAATAGAACGGTAATAGGAACTAGGAACGAGGAAGTAGGAAAGAGAATTAAATCACTTTATCAAACAATATTACCAAAAGATCAGACGTATTACATAATGGATACAACAAGTGCAGAACTTGCGAAATATATGAGTAATTTAATGCTTGCGTCTAAAATTTTATTGGCAAACGAATTTTATTTACTTTCAGAGCATGTAGGCGCAGATTACAACAAAGTCAGAGAAGCTGTTGAGGCAGATAAAAGAATAGGCACATTTTTAAGCGTTCCGGGGTGGGATGGAGATTTCGGTTTTGGAAAAGCCTGTTTCCCAAAGGATATGATAGGTATTTTAGGCTTTGCAAAGAAAAATGACGTAGACATGTCAGCTCTTCAGGCTATTTGGGATAAAAATATTAAGATAAGAAAGATTAGAGATTGGGAGCATATGCCTCAAGCCTTTACTTCAAAGAAAAAATGATATAATTCAAGAAACTGAGGCCCGGTAACTCAGTGGTCAGAGTACCGTCCTTATGGTAGAAAATTTGGGCGCATAGCTCAGTGGTTAGAGCATCGATCTTATAAGTCGAGGGTCCTTGGTTCAAATCCAAGTGCGCCCACCAAATTTTCAGACAGACAGCGTACAAACACAGTCATAAGACGGGAGTCGATGGTTCGAGCCCATCCCGGGCCACATAAATTATCTAAATGAACAATAGATTGAAAGAATTAGAAGAAAAAAAACTAAAATATCAATTCAAACTTGATGGGATGTATAAAAACTTCAGGGGAGTAAAACATGAGAACTCACTTTCTGAACTTAGATATTCTGAAATAAAAGTATATGAAGATTTATTGAACTCAGTAGTTGAAGAACTTAAAACTTTGGAAAATAAATAAATTCTATTTAGGATAATTCCTTTATCAACTCTTTTGTAATTTCTCTAGTTCTACCTACTATATGTTTAGCAATGGGTTTTTTGATATCAACACTTAGGGCATCAAGGTTTAGTCCAGCAGCAGCTCTTTCTAGAAGTGCATATTTTAATAATATTTTGTCTTCAGCTACCCCCTCAATTTTTTTGAGCCATATCTGTCTTTGTGCCTCAACTGCATCGGGTTCAATTTCACCAACACCGGCTAGGTCATACATAAACCAATGATATGCAAAAATAAGATCGTAATAAGGTGTACGCCATGACCAATATAAGTTGGATAATACAACTATCTGATTATTAACTTTAAATAAATCTCGTGCCGAGAAATGACCATGCATGAATTCTAGTACAAGCCATTTGGGGTTTTTAGTTAATACCTCAACTGCCTTTCTAACTAATTTTTCATCTCCATTATGTCTAAGTGGGTGGTGGGGAAATATCTTTTTACTAGTTTCTATCCACTGGTCAAATCTTTGTTTTAAAGCTTTACCTACAGGAATATCCGGCTTTTCTAGCCATGGACTATTTCGACACTTTGCACGATATTCTTTGTGGTATTTGAAAAAATCATCAATAGCAATTTCATTAGTTGGTGGGGAGATGACAAGGTTAGTACCTACATCTTCTAAAACAAACGCTTCATATCCCTTTTCTTCATCCCAAGGAAAGTTTGCATAAACTTTTGGAGGTCTTACCACCTTACTTTTATTTTGTTTTGCAAATTCTTCAACCATAAAAACTTCACTAGTTGTTGGCTTAACACCCTGAATTTTTAGTATGGCTAAGTTATTTCTAAAAGTCCCTTTTATATGAAATGCTCCGACTCCAGTTGATTTGCTCCACCAAGAGCTAGTGCTCAGTAATTTATCAGGGGCAAAACCACTTTTTTTGGAGACCTCATCCACTATTTGGGGGATTCTTTTTTTAAGATCGACACCGCTAAAAATACCTTTCCAAACCTCATTTTGCTTGGCCATACCAATAATTTTAACACAATAAAATTAAAGCTCGATTAAGGTTTGTTTTTTACCAGACTCATTAATATTTGCGAGTTTCAAATATCTTTCTGTGGTTGATAGTCTTTTGTGTCCTGATACTTGAGAAATTAAAATTAAGTCAACTCCATTTTTGATGTTTTCCACAATGAAAGTAGTTCTTAAGTCGTTTACAGAATACTTTGGTAGCTCTGCTTTTTGAATAAACCTATCAACAGTTGCTCTGATGTTTCTGACAGCTAGAGGTTTACCTGTTTTACTTATAAACACATAATCTGAATCTACTTTTGGCCTATCTACAAGATACTTATTTAAAGCATCTTTTGCAGGTTTATTTAAAGGAATAACTCTTTCTGGTTGGGTTGCATATCCCTCAATTTTTAAAGTTTCTTCTTTTAAATCATCTGTTTTTATATTTGCAACTTCAGAGATTCTCAAACCGGCCTGCAAAATGAGCTCAATCATGGCTGAAATTCTTGAATCAGTTTTAACTACGTCACGAAGAGCTCTGTATTCAAGCGGAGTTAAAAACTTAGGCATAGATGATTCCACTTTAGGGTGGGTTACACTTTTTGAAATATCTTCTACTAGGTAGTTGCTTTCAACCATCCACCTAAAGAAAGTTTTAACAGCATTTAATTTTCTAGATACAGATTTAGGTGTAAATTTTTGTGCCAAAAGTGCATCTCTAAAAATATCCAAATCCTTAGACTTAACTTTACTGGGCTCGGAAATATTATTCTTTGTTAAAAATTCCAATAACTGATCAAGGTCTGATCTGTAGGCTAAAGTTGTAGCCGGAGATCTACCTTTTTCGTGTAAACTTGATATAAATTTGGGTAGTAAACTTTTAATACTTTCTTGTGTCATAATTAACCTTACTGGGGGTATTATACATTGAACAAAAAAATAGTCAATATTATGGGGTTAGCAGCACCGGTTGTAATTATGATCGTTTTAGCCTCATCTTTTGTAAAAAGTTATAGAAAAGTCAAGCTCGGAGATGAATTGGTCGAAAAAACAAAAGTTAAGTTAGAAAAAATGGAAATTGAAAATGAAAAATTGGCAGAACAACTCCAAATTACCAGAAGTGATGAATATAGGGAAAAACAATTTAGAGATAAAATGGGCCTTGCCAAAGAGGGGGAGATAATAGTGGTTTTACCCCCACAGGACGAACTTAAAAGGCTTGTGCCAGACCCACCTGATGAGTTTGAGCCCAAAATAAAGACTAATTGGCAAAAATGGCTGGATTTGTTTAAGTAAGTCACTTATTTTTTGTGTGCCAGCGACTGGATTCGAACCAGTGACCTGTCGCTTATGAAACGACCGCTACTAACCACTGAGCTACGCTGGCCTGAAGTTGTATTGTACCAAAATTTGAGTCAGTATTCAGCTTTGTGTTACAATAGCTTTGTTCTTGAAATTTAAAAAATAATTTCATATGTGCGGGGTAGTGTACAGTGCACGCGAGGCTTGAGAAATTGGGCCACATTAAAAGAAATTTTAAATGTGAAACTTGGCTATATCGGGGAACGCCTAAAAATTTAGGTCAATCCCGAGGGAAGTTGAAATAACCCCCTAGAGACTACACGCCGAGCCCTCAGAGATGAGGTGAAGATATAGTCCGACACTCTAAGTAATTAGAGATTACAGATCGCATAATCTCGCAGGCTGGGCGCAACTCCCAGCCCCGCAACAAGAAGGGAATTGAGGAAAACTTTTCCTCCAAAAGAGCCTGATTTTCGGGCTCTTTTTTGGGTTCAACCGCCTTTGCGATGATAGGTGCTATTTTTTTCATCTCCTTAATCTTAATGAGATACTTTGGGGCGTCAAATTGGACTTTTCTATCGTGCAAAGTTAGGTGCAACCCTAAACCTGTAAAAATATCCCGTTTAATTTTTAGGTCATCTCCTGCAAATCTTTCTTTGGCTCTTGAGGCAAATGTAAAGGCCTTCTCAGTTTGGTCGTTGGCCTGAATCATCCTACCGTCTGTGTCTACCAACTGCTTTTCAAGCCCCTTTAGTTCAATTTCAAGCTTCGTTTTCTTGTTTTTATATTCTTCATCACTTAATACCTCTCCGTTTTTATTCATTGGCGATATTTTTAAATGAAGAAGATTGTCCAATTGTATTCTGATATTGTCGTGCGTACTTTTAATGTTTTTAATAGTATCTTCTCTAAAATCTCTCTCTGTTGTATTTTCTTTTAAAATTTGCTTAATTGCCCAATTCATAAAGGCTGGCGAAATATCAATATCTGTTAAAAAATCATCTATTTGTTCCTCAAGTTTTTTAAGGGTTACAGATTTCTCCCCACATTGAGGATTTTTCTTTTTTCCACACCTGTAATAGGTATAGTGAAGCATTTTAGGGTCGGCCATATTGTGAATCAAAGTCCCGCAATGGATACATTTATCCTTATTCTTCTTAGTAATTGAAAACTTTTCTTTACAATTTGAGCATATACATTGCCATTTTTCCTCTCCGACTATGGAGGAATCACAAGAGGCACAATGTACAAGGCTTCCTGTATAAGCAAATTGATGTCCTTGAAGTTTATATTGACTACGTCTACCTAGTTTAATTTGAATCTCGTTAAAGGTACTTTCTGATACCATAGCCTCATATTCTCCCTTGTACCACACACCGCTTTTGAGTGGATATTCAAACTTGCCACAGTAAAAAGGGTTTGAAAGAATACGGTAAATCATACTTATAGAAAGCGGTTTACCACCGCTTCTTTTCTTTGGTCTTGTTCTAAAACCCCAATCGTCTTTGGCAAGCCTATGGATTTCATTTACAGGCGTACCATTTTGAAACAACTCAAATATCCGTTTAACTGGCTCAAACCTTTCAGAATCAACTAAGATACGCCTGTTGCCACTTTCTGTTGTCTTATCGTTCAAATAGCCTTGCGGAGCAACTCCTGGCCTGAAGCCACCTCTACATTTCTTCACGAGTCCTCTTGTAACAGCAATTGATTTGTCATCACTATCTTTTTTGGATATGCTGAATTCGAGACTGAGCATAAACTTGTCCTCTGGTGTGTTGTGATATGCTCTGCTTGGCGTTTTTATTTCAACCAACTTATTTCTATCTATTAAATCAATTATTTTCCCACCATCAACCATATTTCGGGCTAGTCTATTTAAGTGCCAAGTTAGAATTGCGTTAGCCTCTCCAGCCTCTAGTTTGTTAATCATCACTTCAAACAGTTCACGACCTTTTTCGTGTGCTGATTTTGATTCTTGAAGTACTTCTATAATGTTTAAATTGTACCTAGTTTTTACGCCTTCAATTATAAAAACTTGGTCATCTAGGCTTGCCACCTGTCTGTCTCTGTTATCCTCCGAACTCTTACGGACATAGCCTATGTATTTAAGATTGCTTAGCTGATTTTCTTCCATATTTTAAAATTCAAAAGGCCATCCAAGTTGTACTCAATCAGAATCGCTTCAGATTGTCTTAGATGGCCATTAAAATAGCGATTCCTAAAGATTGAGTACCCTTTAATTTTGTATCTGATTGTTTATGTTGTCAATAGTCTTTGAGTAAGGCAAATTTTGTCCATATACGGCTTTTACTAGACCAATAAGGCTAGAGCTATAACCTAAAGCTTGTTCATCTGTTAGTGAAACTCCAAATTCTTTAAAATAGAGTTTCTTAAATTCTTCTAAGGCTTCGGATTGTAATGTCATTCCTCCTCCCTAAAGGCTTCAAAAGCCTGAAACAATTCTTGTTTGTTGTTATAAATTCCTTCATTTTTAAGACCATCGCTATAAGTAAATTTCAAGTACACAGAAATATCGTTATTTTGGAATTTTATCGTGCGTAAGTTATTTAAAAAACGTCTGGAAAGATGAGTGGAGCACTTATCCATCGTTTTGTTATTTTTAGTTACTTTGTAAAAATAATTCATATCTGCATTTTCTTTTTAAGTTCTGCTATTTTCTTACCAAGTTCATCTCCACTCATAATTTTTGTTAGTTCTTGTGTTTCATTATCAGATTTCTTAATCTCAATATTATTTTTATATTTACTTTGATATTTAGTGGGTTCACTACTGACCCAAACCTTGGGTTTATCTGTAGTCCAAGTTGGGCTTCTAAGTGACCCAGATAGCCTCAATTTCCTTCGTTCTCTTTGTTTGCTCTTGTTGGTTAGGAGATAACCCATCGAAGTTGCCTCATCAATTGCTTTACTGGCTGTATTTTTGCCGATACCCAAGTCACCAGCCATCTTTCTTTCTGAAACACACCACCCTTCGTCATCTGAGCGATAAAGAAACAGATTAAAGATAACCGCCTTTGTATTTGTCGAGATACTAGGATTTCTCCAAAGACCTTTCCAATTTTTGAAAAATAATTTCCACTTTTCTTTTTGTTTAATATCTATTTCTTTCATATTTATTTTTATCCTTCATCTCGAAAACCCTATCTCTGTAGGTTTCAACAGCGTCTAATAAGTCTTTTGGTTGAACAGGTGGGGCAGTTTTACTTATAAATGCGTTTGCTAGACTTATACATTTGTCTTCAGGAGAGAATTGGAAGTAAAGTGTGTATCCTTCTTCAGATGTACCCAAGAAAGATACCTCTGACTGTGTCAGAAGAAATGGAGCAATTTGTTTATCCTTTGTCTTATAGATATTATTCATAATTCATATTTAAAGCACAAAAAAAGACAGGGGTTTATATTTCCCTCTGTCTGTACGTTGTCGCTTAGACTATCGGTAGGTAGTGCTCAAATCTTTACCTAAACTATCTTATTCCTAACAGAACCCTTTAGTTGAATCAAGTGTCTAAAACTATATCAATCTATATCAATTGAATTTTGATATTGTGGCTAATTATTTTAATTTCCTATTTGACCAACTTTATTAAAATTACATTATTTTTATTTTATTTTCTTTGAGGCTGGTTAGGTTCAATCATTTACCATCGTACGTCCTCTGGTAGATTTGGGTACATATCTTGTGTAGATTTTTCTGTACAAACCAGTTCTAGCTTATCATCAACTATTTTGTAATATTCCCTTGTTTGCTCCGCATATACTGGCTCTAAGACTAAGTAGCTACCTTCATTAAGCAAAATGTAGCTAGGATTAGCTGGTCTATAAGCGATAACCTTCCCAGTTTCTACATTTGTGACAGCGAATGACGCACAGTCAGTGCCACAGCCCAAAATGGCCAAGCTGTAACGCTCAGCAAAGTTTACCCCCCTTTCTGCTGTTTCTGTAATTCTTGTATAATGCCTCTTTGCCTCTGGGAGGTCTGAAAAATCAATAGGTTTGGGAACGCCATTATATTCGTCAACATCACTATTAGAGGCTTCTAATTCTTTTTGGCAAGTACTTTGAATATCTTGGATTGTGTCTTGGCTCTCTCCCTTATCCTTAACTGACCAAAACAAATAGATAGCTAAAAGAATATATGGAACTAACAGAATGTAAAAAAGGAGTTTGTAAATATTAAATTTATTCACTTTGTATATTTAAAACCATAAAGTACCCAACTACAGTAATTATAAGGTTTTTCAAGGCCAGATGGTTTAAACCAAAACGTGCTTTTGGCTTTTTCTTTTTCCACTTCACTATAGAAATTTTTACAACGAGAAATCTCTTGCTGTCTAAGTATCAAAAATAAAGTAATTAATAAACCAAAAATTAAAATCTTTAGTAATGACTTTTGAAATTTGGTCATAACTTATGGTAACTCCTTGTTACTCCATTTTCAAGTTTACTTACGAGGCTAAATAGTAACAATGTGTGGGTTTAGTTTGAATCTACTTCTTGATAACTTCATTTAATGATAACCAAGAAAGATTTGAAATTAGCCAAAACTATTAAGAAATATAGAAAAATAGCAGATTTAACCCAACAAGAATTGGGAGATAAGGTTGGGGTTACACAAAAATATATCCAATATCTAGAGTCTGCAAACAGAACACCAAGCCTAAAAGTGTTACGCAAAATTGCCCAATCACTAAATATAAAATCCTCAGATTTGAACCTTCTTTAAAATACATCCTATAATCTTGACAAATGGCTATTTCAGTGATATAGTGTTTTTAGAAATTTAGAGAAATCACAGGTTCATTTGCACCTAGCCATTTCTCTTTTTTTATTTAGTATCTTGTACTTTAAAATTGCGAAAAGTTGATTCTCTTTTGAACCTTGAGTGGGTAGCTCCTTGGGTATTAGTTTAATTACTCGTACCTAAAGAGCTAACCCATTCGGGATAGTGAACTAAAAAATCATTAATTCAAAGGAGATATGAAATGACACAACAGAAACCCCGTAAGGAAGATGGTCTCGACCTGTTTATGCGTGCACTTGGCACCAACGACGGCGGACGCGCGATTATGGACCAAGAATTGGCTGGCCAGCAATCGTTCGTTTCAAGCACCACCCTTCCGACCGACCTGCGCGGAAAAGAAATTCTCGAGGCCGCTGGCGTCAAGTTCCTCGGAGTCGTCGATGACGATGACATTTTCCAGTACGTGGAACTGCCAGAGGGATGGAAGAAGGTTCCGACAGACCATTCTATGTGGTCAAATCTCGTTGATGGCGCTGGTCGCATCTGGGCAAATTTTCTATAAGGCCGCCTTTTACGACCGCAGTGCTCACGCAAGTGCCAGCAAGCCCGAAAACGAATAGGTCAACACCCGCAATAAAGAAATACAAGATTAGCCCGACGCTGACTATAAAGGAGGATTTTCTCTCTTTTAAAAATCAATAGTGTCGGGCTTTTCTTTGCCTAAAATTATTTTTTAAAATTTTTGAATTAATGAATGTGAATCTATATCAAAAGTAATCGACAATACATAATACATAAAGTTTCTTGAGTTCTATACCCCCCTTTGTTACGGAAAATTTGTGCACGAAGTGATAAAATATGGAAAGAAATCAATAACAATGACGTCGGATATTAAAAATAAAGTTTTGCCAGCCTATAAGGAGTTAAAAGGCCTTCTTGCACAAGCTCCTCAAACTGAGAAAATACCAAATATCCATCAACCTGAGTTGTGGAACAGAACAAACAGTTTAATCACAGAGCTTGTTCAAATAACAGACAATAATAGATTTGACGAATATAAATTAAACACTAAATTTGGATATAATCACGAGCCGTATGTCCCAACTGATACATACAGAGGTATGTTAAATGCTTTGATTATGAGATTACAGGGAGAATATTCACTTGAACCGCAAGACCCTTTTGGAGGTAGTCCATCTACGATATTAAACCAAACTCAAACTCAAAATACTAATGTTCAAATTCTTGTACAACTTGGTATGGATTTACAACAAGCTATGAGTAAGACAGAGAATGATAATGAAAAATCATTTATTGAAAAGATTAAAGAAAAAATCGGAGAGATAAAAAGCTATGTTGAGTTTGCTAATTTAATTGTTTCTCTAGCAATTCAGTCTGGAATAACACTTGAGAGATTAAAAACACTATTTTCTTAAGCCCATTACCTTAAGTCAGGTATGAATATAGGCTCAGATAGGCCTAAAAAGTAATTTCTGATTAACTCCCAGCCCCGCAACCAAATAACATATAATTAACCCATGTGGTTTGTATACATTCTTTTGTGTGAAGATAACAGTTTGTATACTGGGTATTCAAATAACCCCCAAAAAAGGTTTTTAGACCATAAAAGAGGTAAAGGTGGTCATTATACTAGATCTCATAAGCCAATTAAACAAATCTATTTAGAGAAGTTATTTACAAAGTCTGAAGCATTAAAAAGAGAATCAGAAATTAAAAGTTGGGGTAGATCTGAAAAAATTAAAAATCTAAAATTAAAAGTTTAATCTTAAATGGCAGATTTTCCGTTTTTAAGTTAAACTATATTTATATCTATGAAAAAGAGAGTATTGTCAGGAATTAGGGCAACAGGCAGGCTACATCTAGGAAACTATTTGGGGGCTGTAAAAGGTATGCTTGAATTACAAGATAGAAGCGACCTTGAAACTTTGTATATGGTGGCTGATCTTCATACCCTAACCACCCCATACGATAAAGAAACACTAAAAGAATCTACTAAGAATATTGTTCTAGATTATCTCTCTGCTGGTTTGGATCCTGAAAAAACTACTCTGTTCGTCCAATCTTACGTTCCAGAACATACAGAACTATTTTACTTATTATCAACTGTCGTAAGTCTTGCTAGGATGCAACACTTACCTACCTATAAAGATAAAATTAAACAACATCCAAATGCCTCAACTGTTGCACTTCTAAATTATCCTGTTTTGATGGCTTCTGATATTTTGATTTACAATGCTTCACTTGTTCCTGTTGGCATTGATCAAGAACCACACCTTGAAGTTACAAGAGAAATTGCAAGAAAAATGAATGATATATATGGAACAAGATTTCCTGAGCCTATTCGTTTTGCAACAAAAGGTGAGTATGTGCCATCACTCTCAGGTGAAGGAAAAATGAGTAAGTCAGTAGAAGGTAGTTATATTAACTTAAGTGATGACATAAAAACTATCCAAAAAAGATTAGCAGGAGCTCCAACCGATTCAGGAAAAGGAGAAGTCCTACCAACAGTTGGGGGAGTAGCCAACTTACTGAAGTTTGTAGAACTTTTTGAAGGAATTGAAAAAAGAAAAATGTATGAAGAAAAATACACAAGCGATGGAATTAGATATGGTGATTTAAAGAAGGAGTTGGCAGATGCAATTTACAAAGAATTAAAACCGATTCAAGAAAAAAGGAAAGAGTTAGAACATAAAACAACTTATGTTAATGATGTAATTAAAAATGGAGCAGAAAAAGCAAGACAGATTGCGAGTGAAACAGTTTTGGAAGTGAAAGAAAAGATGGGACTTGACTAAGTTGTACATTTTGTACATAATATACTTATTATGAATATTTATCCTAAGGCATTTAGCGCTACTGAGCTCAAAACCAATCCTTCTGAGATTTTAAACCTTGCTGTCTACGGAGGATATGAAGTGATGATAGAAAAGTATGGTGTGGAAATAGCAAAAGTAGTTCCTGTTAAAAAAACTATAAAAAGAACCGATTATAAAGATATTTTGAAAAAATACGCTGGAAGTATCCCAGATTTTCCTGATGTTACTTCCTTTAGAAGGAACAGAAAATATGTCAAAATATTTGATTGATACAAATATTTTTGTTGATTTATTAAGAGATAATTTAGATATACAGAATTTTTCAGTCAAAGGCGATTTGGCAACTTGTTCAATTACTTTATGCGAATTGTATTACGGAGCTGAAAAAACATCCAAACCTAGTAGCTCAATAGAGGGAATTGAAAGTTTGACCAAGGATTTAAACTTGAGAATTCTAGATTTTGACGAGAATACAAGTAAAATATTTGCCAAAATTAAAATAGAATTAGAAAAGATTGGTCAGAGGTTGGAGGATTTTGATTTAATGATTGCAGCGACGGCAATCCAAAACGATATGGTTCTGGTGACGAACAACTTAAAACATTTTAAGAGAATAAAAGGTTTAAAAATATGGACACAATAAGCTTTAATGATTTTGAAAAAATAGACATTAGGATTGGTACTGTTGTTGAAGCATCTGTTCCTGAGTGGAGTCACTGGGTGATGAAAATAAAAGCAGATTTTGGAGAAGAGCTAGGAATAAAACAAGCCTTTTCTGGAATAATGAAGTTTTACAAACCAGAAGACTTAACAGGAAAGCAGTTTCCATTCGTAGTTAATTTAAAACCCAAAACAATAGGGCCTGAAAAAGAGTTAAGTGAAGTGATGATGGTAATGGCAGTACCCAAAGAAGATGAAGAGACTCCAACAGTTTTATTCAGTCTTCCTGAAGTTGTTCCGAATGGGACAAAGGTTCGCTAAATACTAAATTCTTGTGATATACTCACATACGTATAAACTATGAAGCTAAATCAAGTCAAAAAAGAAACAAAGAATGTTTCTACTGGTGAACCAAAGAACTCCAAAAAACCTGCCAAAAAACAAGTAACTGTAAAATTTAAAGTAAATATTTGGACTGTGGTTTTTGGGATACTCCTAATTCTTTTTTTTGTACCCCCTCTTTTTTCAATGTTTGGAATTTCAAATGTAGACACTAAAATTGATCTGTCCGTTGCGTTAGATGATATAAGACAAGAAAAAATAGAAAAAGTAGTAATTGAAAAAGATAATTTAGTTTTAAGTTATAAAGACGGTTCAACAAAAATAACCACCAAAGAAGAAGGTCAAAGTTTTACAGACCTTTTAGAAAATGCCAAAATTGATGTCTCTTCTGTTGGTTTCTCTATAACTGACCAAACAGTGGCTAAGGCCGTTGCTGAAGTTCTAAGTATCGTTTTACCAATTATTCTATTCGCAGGAATTTTCCTTTACATAATGCGTTCACAAACGAGAGGGGCGCAAGATATCTTTTCATTTGGTAGAAGTAAAGCAAAAATGTTTGCCAAGGGTAAACAAAATGTGAAGTTTGCTGATGTTGCGGGAGTTGATGAGGCCAAAAAAGAGTTAGTTGAGGTTGTTGATTTTCTTAAAAATCCTGAAAAATATAGAAAAATAGGTGCCAGAACTCCAAAGGGAGTACTTTTGTTTGGCCCTTCAGGTGTAGGTAAGACAATGCTTGCAAAAGCTGTTGCTGGTGAAGCTAATGTTCCATTTTTCTCAATGGCTGGTTCAGAATTTATGGAAATGTTAGTTGGTATTGGTGCGTCGCGAGTACGTGATTTATTTGCACAAGCAAAAGCTCAAGCACCATCAATTATTTTTATAGATGAAATTGATGCAATAGGTAGACAGAGAGGAAGAAGTGGAATGGTTGGGGGACATGATGAAAGGGAACAAACTTTAAATCAAATTTTAGTTGAGATGGATGGCTTTACTCCTAACGAGTCGGTAATTGTACTTGCTGCCACAAATAGAGGTGATCTTTTAGACCCAGCACTTTTAAGACCTGGAAGATTTGATAGAAGAGTAACACTTGATATGCCTGACAAAGAAGGAAGAGTGGCAATTCTAAAAATTCATTCTCAAGGCAAAACTTTTGGGAAAGATATTAATTGGGGGAGAATCGCAGACAGAACAGTAGGCTTTTCTGGGGCAGACTTGGAGAACATGTTAAATGAGGCGGCAATTGGGGCAGCAAGACTAAACAAGGCAGAAATTGATATGGGTGACGTTGAAGAATCGGCAACTAAGGTTAAAATGGGACCTGCCAAAAAGAGACTTCAAAGTCTAAATGACAAGAAAATAACTGCATACCATGAGGCGGGCCATGCAATTGTTACTCACTATACAAAGGATATGGACCCAGTTCATAGAATTTCAATTGTGGCTCGAGGTATGAGTCTGGGCCACACCTTAATTCCACCTGCGGCAGACAGAACCCATGACACCAAGACAAGACTTTTAAATCAGATATCTGCAATGATGGGTGGACGTGCTGCTGAGCAGTTTAAATTTAACGAGATGACTAGTGGTGCAAGTAATGATATTGCGGTCGCAACAAGAATTGCAAAGGCTATGGTTGTGGAGTGGGGAATGAGTAGTTTAGGTCCAGTTAATTATGGTCCAGATGTTCAAGCTGGAGAATTTGGCCAGACTGAATATTATCAAGAAAATGCAGTTTCTCCTTCTACACAAGAAAAAATAGATGCTGAAGTTAGAAAAATACTTGAAACTGCACTCAAAAATGCTGAAAACTTAATTAAGAAACATAAAAATAAACTTGAGGAAGTGGCTAAGTCACTACTTAAAGATGAAACAATGGACAGAGAATCATTTGAAAAAATTGTCGGTAAAAAAGAAGAACCTGTATTATTAGAAAAGGTGGTGATTAAATAATATGGCATATAAAAGATTGCAAATCAACTATAATAGTTATGTTAGATTTTTAAATCTGGGAAATAGTCAAAAAGTTGATCCAGAAGTACAAGAAGAAGGGGGTGGAGATTTAACTGAACAAGCTTGGGAAAGAAAACAGGCAGGTTTAGATGAGGGGGGAGTATTAGTTGGTCAGATTCAATTTGACGAACCTACTTTAGAGAAAATAAGAGCCAAAAATAGCAAAGGTAAGGAACTTTAAAGATTTACCTAAAAACGTAGCCAGTAGAAATTTTTTGATAGGGTATTTGGTTGCCCCAGCAAACATACCTGCGAGGTCAAAAAGTGGGTTTGGTATTGCTCCTAATATAAAAAGTGTCAAAAATCCTGACTTATTCATCCACTTTTCTATTTTTTTAAAATGTTTATGGTCGGTTACTACAACACGTCCACCGACTCCCGCCATAAAGCCTGTCAATTCCCCAATAGTGGCACCCAAAGCTACCACAAGTCCTATAAGGAGAGGATTGTAGATAGATCCACCCACAAGGGCTGAGATGATGACAGGTGCTGGTATTGCTATAGTGGCGTTACCTAAGACGCTAATTAAAAAAATTCCCAAAATTCCATAGCCCTGAAGTTTTTCTAGGTCATTTCTAAAATAAATAATAACTCCACTAATTAATACTGAAGCAAAAATTAATAAATATTTAACAATTTTTTCTTTGTTATTACTAAACCATTTTTTTACCACGAAGTGGCAAGCTTTGCTTATTTTTGACATAACTATATTCTAACTGTAAAATCGTTTATATAAAATGACATTATCAATCCCAGAAAACTTAAAAGAAGAAATGGCTGACTTTTTAGGTTCACTATCCGATCGTGACCATAAAATGCTTCAATTAAAAGTTAAGGGGATGACAAACTTTTTGCGAAAGGCTGCTAGACGTATGCCAAATGGGTGCACAATAGGTAGGTGGGATGATAAGGGAGGACAAACTCCAAATGAAATAGACACAGATGATACTAACCCTTAAACATTTTTTTATCTTCAAACTGATATAATAGCTTCATGAGCAAGCTCGTAATTTTTGATGGGAATGCAATAATGTATCGTGCATTTCACGCACTTCCACCGCTAACTTCAAAATCTGGTGAACAAATAAACGCACTTTATGGACTTGTTTCAATGCTTATTAACATTGTAGAAAATTTAAAACCCACTCACATTATTTTTTGTTTTGATGAGAAAGAAAAAACATTTAGAAATGAATTACTTCCAACATATCAGTCTCAAAGGCCTGAAATTCCATCTGAGTTGATACCACAATTTAAAAAAGCACGTGACTTTTTAAAATCTGTAAATATTCCTGTTTATTCAAAGTCTGGTTACGAGGCGGACGACGTAATAGGTACAATAACAAAACTAGTAGTCACTAGTTTCCCACTAATTAACGAGACAGTGATTGTTACTGGTGACAGAGATATATTACAACTTGTTGATGACAAGAATAATATTAAATTATTTATGCCGATAGCGGGTCTTTCAAATGGCAAAATATTTGCGGAAAAAGAAACCATAGAAAGGTTAGGAGTACCACCTACCAAAATACCTGATTACAAAGCACTCGTAGGGGATCCGTCCGATAACTATTTTGGTATACCAGGAATAGGTCCAAAGACTGCCACTTCACTTTTGACCGAATATGAGACTTTAGATGGAATTTATGAACACATTGATGAAGTTCCTGAAAAGTTAAGAGAGAAGCTTATTGATGGTAAAGAGTCAGCATATCTTTCTTACAAACTTGCGACTATTGTCAAAAATGTTCCAATTAAAATTGATATAGAAACGTCAAATAATTTCGATTTGGTTTCGGAAAATGTATTAAAGCTTTTTGAGGAGTATGGTTTCAAAACTTTAACTGCTAGAATAAAGAAATTAGGAGAACAAATAGAAAAAGAAAAACAAGGATCACTATTTTAAAAAATGAAAATAATAAGCAAAGCTTTGCAAAATAAGAATTTTGTAAAAGTCGCAATCGTACATGATTATTTAAAAGAGTTTGGGGGAGCTGAAAAAGTTGTTGAAGCTCTCCTCGAAATTTGGCCAGATGCACCAGTCTATACATCTGTTTTTCTTCCAAAATACGCAGGACCTCACAGAGAAAGAATTGAGAAGTGGAATATAAAAACATCAATTTTGCAACACATTCCTTTTAAAGCAAAACTGATTAGTATGTTTAGATTTGTTGCACCCTTTATTTTTGGATTTATAGACTTATCAAAGTTTGATGTGGTTATTACATCGAATGCAGGAACCTATACATCTCCAAATTTTGTAAAAGTTAGTAAAAAGACACTGTTTATCGCCTACTATCACACTCCACCTAGATATTTATATGGCTACCCAGTAGCAAATGACTGGACTAATAACTGGTTTAGAAGAACATTATTAGTTTTGGGTCAAATCCCAATGCATTTTTTAAGAATCTTAGATTTTAAATCTGCACAGTTTCCAAATTATTTATTAACCAACTCAAACGAAGTAAAGAGTAGGGTATCAAAATTTTACAGAAGAGACTCAAAAGTTATTTATCCTCCAGTTGAAATCCCAGATATTAGACCAAACATTGTAAAAGAAAATTATTACTTAATAGGTGGTAGGGTATCAAGACATAAAGGACACGATATAGCAATTTCTGCTTTTACCAAACTGGGACTACCTCTAAAAGTTTTTGGTGGAACCTTTGCATCATATGGTTTAGACCAATTTAAAAAGAATGCTGGCAAGAACGTCGAGTTCTTGGGAGAAGTTACGGATAGCGAAAAATGGGAGTTAATGAGAAGTGCAAAAGCTTTTATCTTTCCATCAGAACAAGAAGACTTTGGAATAATTCCAGTTGAAGCAATGGCTGCTGGAACTCCCGTCATCGCTCTAAACCAAGGGGGTGTAAAAGAAACAGTAGTTGATGGCAAAACTGGAATATTTTTTGAAGAAAGAACCCCAGAATCATTGGCTCAAGCCGTTATGAAATTTACAAAAATGAAATTTAAACCAGAAGACTGTATCAAGCAGGCCAAGAAATTTAGTAAAGAAAGATTTAAAAAAGAAATGCTACAATTTGTATATGAAAAGCTTAAAGAAAAGTAGTATAGCTCCACTTGTAATAATTTTAGTTTCGATTATCTCAGTTTTTATAGTTTCAAGGCTTATTACCTTCTCAATAATGGAATGGAAAATATTACCACCATTTTTATTTGCAGTTGTTGGAGAATTTAGGCTTCATCATCTTGTATATGGAAACATACTTATTACTATTACAAGTTTTCTAGCCATTGGGCTTGGAATTAGGAAACATAAAAACTGGTTTGCATTATTTTATGGTATTGGACTTGGCTTAGTGTTAGATGAGTTTTTGCTTTGGATTGGAGATGTAGAACAATTAACAAGTAATGTTTTATGGATTCCATATTCAGGTACAATAATCGCCGTTGTCTCAATTATTATTGCAACAATCATAATGTTTAGGCTCTATCAAATTAAGCCAATTCACCATCGCCATAGTTTTAAATTAGTTAAAAAATAATTATGCAAATTAATAAATCATTAAAAGTACTTTTTACGCTTAACTCAATTTTCGTATTTGGTGGGTCGCTTTTTGGCCCACTTTATGCAATTTATGTGCAAGGTCTAGACAACAAAATTGTTACAGTAAGTTTGTCATGGGCTGTTTTTATGCTTTCCTCAACAGTATTTATGGCTTTCGTATCAAAGTATGGTGATAAGGTAAAAGAGCAAGAATATTTATTGGCCGGTGGCTTTTTGGTGAGGGCCATTGCTTGGATGGGCTACCTTTTTGTAACAAATATATCAGGGTTAATTTTAATCCAAATTATTTTAGGTTTAGGAGAGGCCTTGGGAACACCATCTTGGAATGCTATTTTTGCAAAACACTTAGATGGTAAGAAAGAGATTATGGATTACTCAAATTGGAATATTATCAATAATCTATTAGTAGCTTTCGGTGTAGTATTGGGCGGCGTTTTGGTGACGCACTTTGGGTTTAATGTGTTGTTTGTAGCAATGAGTATGTTGGCTTTGGTCTCTTTTACTGGTGTGTTGATTACGCCAAGGAGGGTACTTTAAATGCCAGAATTACCAGAAGTTGAGACAATGAGAATGCAATTAGAAAAGTTTTTAGTTGGATCTTTAATTTCTAAAGTTCAAGTTAAAACACCAAGTTATGACTTACCAATCGCTAAATTGGTTAGGGGAAGGGTTCTGGGAGTGAGAAGGTTTGCAAAAGTTACTTCAATAGATTTAGACAACGGTTATTCAATTCTGACACACGTTAAACTAACTGGACAATTTGTATACAAAGGACCAAAACTTGATGAGAGTCCAATATCTAAAAAAGTAGTTGGTGGAGTTCCTGGGCCTCACACACACGTTATCTTTGAATTTAGTGATGGTGGAAAACTGTACTACAACGACATTAGAAAATTTGGTTGGGTCAAAATAGAAAAAACTACTGAAGTTGAAAATGAAAAGTTTGTTAAAGCCCTAGGTCCAGAGCCATTCGGTTCTGTTTATGGTAAACCTTCATTATTAACATTTGACTACTTTTCAAATTTACTTTCAAAATCAAAACGTAATATTAAAGTGCTTTTAATGGATCAATCAAAGATTGGGGGAGTTGGTAATATATACGCCAATGATGCACTCTGGCTTTCTAAAATTAGTCCCAAACGTGCATCTAACTCACTAAGTAATAAAGATTCAAAACTTCTTTTTAATGCAATTGAAACTGTTCTAAAAAACGGACTAAAATATGGAGGAGCAAGTGAGCTTGCATTTGTAACACCTGATGGCAAGGAAGGAGAGTATCAAAATCACACTTTGGTATATAATCATCAGGGAGAGGTTTGCAGTCGTTGTAAAACAGAAAAGATAGAAAAGTTTTTCTTGGGAGGAAGGGGAACATATTGGTGTAAAAAATGTCAAAAATGAGAAAACCTAGCCATTACGTGGTAAAAAACAAATTTAAATTTCACCATTCACATATAATAGCAGTTGCTGTTTTGGCTGGATATTTTTTGATATCTAAGGCTCATACCATACAGGCTATGAGATCAGGAAATGTTTTAACCAGTTTTATACAACTTTATCTGTTTGGAATTTTTTTTGCTTGTCTTTTTCTGTATGTTTTTTCCCATGACAAGTTTTTTGGTTTTGCAAAAGACATTGAAAAAACAGAAAGTAAAAAAGAAAAAAAGTATTTAAATAAATACTTGCATCACGGAAAAATATTGGGGACTTTAATAATTGGGTCAATTGGTGGACCTGTTTTCTCTTCACTCACAGCCAGAATTTTACTAAATGATTATTGGTATAAATACCTAATAGTAATTCTTGCTAACATACCTTCTACAATTATTACAGTGGGGTTGGGAACTGGAATTATTAACGCCTTTAATATTCTTTAATTCGGTAGCTTCTTGTATACTACAAATATTTAATGGTAAACAATATACACCTAACCAATTTTAGAAATTTTGATAAAAGGACGATTGAGTTTGGTGAAGGAATCAATGTTATAAATGCCCCAAATGCGCAAGGAAAAACAAACATTCTAGAAGCTATATTCTTTCTTTCAACGGGTAAAAGTTTTAAAGCAAAAGTTGAGTCAGATGCAATAAACTATGATTATGATATTGCAAGAATCAAAGGAAATGATTTAGAAATTGTATTAACCAGAGGCTTAATTGACATTGGAAAGCCTATTAAAGAGAAAGTAGCCAAAAAGAAGTTAATGGTTAACGGAGTACCAAAAAGGCTAATAGATTTTGCAGGAAACATCAAGGTTACACTTTTTTCTCCTCAAGACCTTGATTTAGTTACTGGATCCCCATCACTTCGAAGAAATTTTTTAGATATGGTGTTGTCACAAAGTGACAGGGAATATAGAAGAGCTATTGGCTCATATGAAAAAGGTGTTAGACAAAGAAATAAACTATTGTGGAAAATAAGAGAAGAGGGACTATCAAGATCCCACCTTCTTTTTTGGAATCAGCTTTTAATTAAAAACGGGAACTATATTACCAAAAGAAGATTGGAATTAATCGAATTTATAAATAGTTTAAAAAAATGCCATCTTGAGTATGACTCATCAGTTATTAGTGAGGGGAGACTAGAACAGTATAAAAATGAAGAAGTAGCATCAGCAACAACTTTAGTAGGCCCTCATAGAGATGACTTTGTTTTTCTTCAAAAGAAAAGAGACCTTGCAAGTTATGGATCAAGGGGCCAACAAAGGATGCAAGTTTTATACTTAAAAATTGCAGAGCTTAAATATATAGAAGAAAAAACAAGCGTAAAACCAATACTTTTGTTAGATGATATTTTTTCAGAACTTGACCATAAACATCGCGAAATTGTGATGAATTCTTTTAATAACCACCAAGTAATTATAACCTCAGCAGATGAACACAACTTGCCAAATGTCAATTTAAGTAGTATAAAAATAATTAATCTAGAATATGCTTGAAAGTAATAAACTGATCGTTTTAGGTCACAGAGATAACACTTCGGAAATTGCCACTACAAAATTTCAGACTTTAAAGCCGAAAGATGGAGATGGGTATACTTGGAGACGCGTCAGAAAAGGTGAGTGGACAAGAATTAGCACCTTACCACCGGACGATATATTTCCCCCTGAGGCTACTGTCAGCCAAGAAGTGCATGAGCACAGACAAAGGACGACGGGGTCTGGAGCAGCACACACGGCTGAAAAATACGATGATTAACTTTTCTTTTGAATCAGTTTAGACAAATTGATTGTGATTAATACCGCTAAAAATGTGACAATAACTGCATAAATAGCCAGTGAAATAATCCCAGAGGCACCTCCTACCAGTGGTTTTATATACATAGTTACAACTTCTTTAATCAGTTCATTCCATGCAAGTGCTGCAACAAGCCCAAATGCTGATGTAGAAAGCTTTAAAATTTCTTTTGTTACCTCTTTATGTATTTCTGATTTACTTTTTTTCATTGTTGTAAACAGTGACTATTCATTTTCCGCATATTTTGCAGTAATATAAATATATGTATATTCCTAAATATAACATAACAAACACAATTTTGAAAAATATTGGTCAGGTTGAAGCTTCCAAAGAGGTTATTGAAAATGCTCCACTTGTTCCTACTTATGAAAAACAATTTCAAAATGAAGCATATGCAAAAACAATTCATCATGGCACCCACATTGAGGGTAATGAATTAAACTTAATTCAAACAAAGAAAATACTTGAAGGACAAGAAGTATATGGTAGGCCTCGTGATATTCAGGAAATAATAAACTACAGGAATGTCATGACACTTCTAGATGAATTAGTTTTTAAAAAAGGAGATTTAGGTTCAGATATGCTTTTGGATATTCATAAGGCAACTGTTGACAAAATTGTATCTGCAGAAAAAATAGGGGTTTTTAGGAACACACAGGTAATCATTAAGGAAGAGGGAACAGACAAGGTGGTGTTAAAACCACCCCCATTTGTTGAAGTACCATATTTGGTAGATGATTTCTTTGGTTGGTTGAATAGTGAAAATGCCAAAGAGCTCCACCCCATCTTAAAAGCAGGAATTGCACACTATGTTTTGGTCGCAATTCACCCCTTTGTTGAGGGAAATGGGAGAACTGTGAGAGCCTTTACACAATTAATTTTGATGAGAGAGGGCTATGATATAAAAAGATTTTTTTCACTAGAAGAAAACTTTGATAAAGATTTAGCTTCTTACTATGACGCCTTATTTAAGGTAGACATCAATGCACAAAATATAGCCCAAAGGGATTTAACCCCTTGGAATGAATACTTTTCAGGTGTTGTGGCTGTAGAACTTAATAAAATAAAGGAAAAAGTAAGAAAACTCTCATTAGACACTAGAATGAAGGTCAAATTTGGTGAACAGATAGCACTTTCAGAGCGTCAAATGAGGCTTATGGAATATATTTCTGACCAAAATGGAGCACCAATGACTGATCTTAAAAGACTAATACCAATGGTTTCTGAAGATACCATTTTACGTGACTTAAAAGGTTTAATAACAAAACATATTATTAAAAAAGAAGGAAGCACAAAATCAGCCAGGTATGTACTAAATAAAACATGACACCTAACGACCCGCAATTTTTATATATGATTTTGGTTTTACCAAGTCTTTTTGGACTAACTTTAATGGGAGAGGGGATCTACAAATGTGCTCATGAGGAGTGGAGTGGCTTAATCTCTATATTTTTTGGATTGTTATTTATAGTTATGGTCATTTTTGCTTACCTTTTCTTTTCTTCCTATATGACAAGTAGGGTATGAGATCCAGCACTTGATGCTATAATGGGGTTATGCTTTTTAGTAAATTTAGCGAATATCTACAAAAGTTGGAAAAGACTTCTTCACGGCTTGAAATAACTGCAATTTTAAAAGAGTTATTTAAAGAAACTGATGAAAAAGAAATCAAAGAAGTTGTTTATTTATCTCTTGGCGTTCTAGCTCCAAATTATGAAAGCAAGCTCTTAAACTTTGCTGAAAAAATGGTAGCTAGGTCAATTGCGATAAGTTATGGCAAAAACCTAGATGAAGTAACTAGAATTTATAAAGAGACTGGAGATTTGGGAAATGTTGCAGAGAGTTTGTCTGTTGAGGGTGGTGGCTTACAATCTGAAAAATTAACTGTAAATCAAGTCTTCTCAAAACTTGTTGAGATAGCAAAGGATAACGGTGAGGGATCACAAGATAGAAAGATAGAAAAATTTGCAGAACTTTTAAAAAGTCTAGATTCATTATCAGTTAGGTATGTTGCAAGAATCCCAGTTGGTAAACTCAGACTTGGTTTTTCTGAAAAAACAATAATAGATGCTCTTTCATCTGGAGATAAAGAAAAATCAAAGAATATCGAAAATGCATATAACATAAGGCCCGATATAGGCTACATAGCAGAACTTGTCAAACTTCAAAAAGTTAAAGAAGCTAAACCTAAAATAGGAGTTCCAGTGGTTCCTATGCTTTGTCAAAGAATAGGAAGTTATGACGATATTATTAAAAAGATGGGAGAAGTTGCAGTTGAACCCAAATTTGATGGTTTGAGGATATTTATTCACTACAGAAAGAAGGACAATTTCACAGCAGTTTTTACTAGAAATATGAATTCTTTAGACATCAATATTTTCCCAGAACTTAAAAACTTGGCTAAATACATCAAGGCTGATGAAATAATCTTGGACACTGAGGCTGTTGGACTTGATAGCAAAAGGGAGGGTTTTGTGGACTTCCAAAAAACAATCGCCAGAAGAAGAAAACATGAGGTCGAAAAAAGCTCAACAGAAACACCACTTCAGTTTCAAGTTTTTGATTGCCTTTTTGTGAACGATAGAAGTTTGATAAATACTCCATACCAAGAAAGACGAAAAGAATTAGAAAAACATGTTGTTAATGGAGGTTTACTTAGAATTGACGAGTCGTTGATTACTAAAGATCCAGAAGTTGTCAAAAGTTTACATAACAAGTACTTAAAAATGGGACTTGAGGGTGTAGTTGTCAAGAAAGTTAATGGATATTATGTTTCAGGTAGAACAGGTTGGAATTGGGTAAAGATGAAAGAGGAGGAGGGGCAATCTGGACGCCTCTCTGACACTCTAGATTGCATTGTAATGGGCTACTTCACAGGTAAAGGCAAAAGGGCCCAGTTTGGACTGGGAAAGATTTTAGTAGGTATCAAAGATGGAGATTCAATTAGGACTTTAACCAAAGTTGGTACAGGTTTAACTGAAGTCATGCTTGTGGAAATTAGAAAGCGTTTAGATAATTTAGAAAGTAAAGAGAAGCCAAAAGATTATGAAGCCCAGAAAGACCTAATCCCAGATGTATGGGCAATTCCAAAACTTGTTGTTGAAGTTACCGCAGATAGTATTTCAAAAAGTACCAAACATTCATTAGGCTTGTCCCTCAGGTTTCCTAGATTTATTAAAATTAGGGAAGATAAAGGACCAAATGAAGCAACAACATTGAAAGAATTAAAAGAAATCTCCAAGCTACAAAATTAGATATTGACATGTGTACATAATGTACATATAATAGTTAGTAATATGAATTACACAGTATCATTTTCAGATTTTAGAAAAAATATTAGTAAATTTTCCGATATGGCAAATATGGGTAAAAGTGTGACTGTTAACGATGAAAAGAGAGGCGTGCCTCTTTTTAAAATTGTTAAAGCTGATGAAGACAATTTTGATTGGGATGACTATATGAAATTCATTAAAAAATTGGGAGGGAGTGGATTTTTATCAAGCGATGCCAATATTAAATCGATGAGTAGATTTAGAAACAGTTTTAATAAGAGATTCGAAGAAGCAAGAAATAGATGAAAATAATAGTTGATACATCAGTAATTATTGATTACACAAGAGCAAACATTGGATCATTCAATCAACTAATAAGTGATTCAAGGTCTGGAAATTGTGATTTATATATACCATCAGTTGTAATCACAGAACTTTGGTCAGGTAAAGAAACAAAAAATAAAAAGAATGGAGTAAGGCTAGAAAAGATATTGAGTTTGTTTAAAATAATCAACCTGGATCAAAAAATAGCAAAACATGCTGGAACAATTTCGAGAGACACTAATATTTTTGGTTTTGATGCCATTATTGCGGCAACTGCTCTTGAACTAGATGCACAAGTTGCAACAAGTAATACAAAACACTTCACAAAAGTTAAAAATTTGAAATTATATTCTTCAAAGAAATAATTATGCTAATATTTATTTGTGGAAAAGCATTCAATTAACATTCTTCCAAATGCTCCTAGATTTAGAGCTCTGTTGGGTCCTTCATTTATACTCCTTGGTTTAGGTCTAGGTAGTGGTGAATTTATCCTCTGGCCTTATCTAACTAGTAACTTTGGGATGGGTATTATCTGGGGGGCGGTTTTGGGTGTTACATTTCAATTTTTTATAAACATGGAGATTGAGAGATATGCACTAGCTAAGGGTGAGAGTATCTTTGTAGGTTTTGCTAGAAAGTATAAAAATTTACCTTATTGGTTTATTTTCTCAACTCTTTTAGCTTGGATATGGCCTGGAATTATTGCAACATCTGCAAGATTATTTGGCGAGGTCTTTGCTATTCAGAATATAAACGTCTTTGGCATTATATTGTTGTTAGTTATTGGCAGTATCTTAACCTTAGGGCCTGTTCTATATAAAACAGTTGAAAAAATATCACTTGTTTTAATTACAGTTTCTGTCCCTGCTATTTTTGTTTTGGCAGTTTATCTCTCCTCCCGCTCGGACATTATTGATATGTTCTATGGAATGGTAAATTTTGGCAATATCCCTAAGGGTTTACCGCTAGCCTCATTTTTGGCAGCCTTTGCATTTGCAGGTGCTGGTGGAAATTTAAATCTTGCCCAAAGTTTCTATGTTAAAGAAAAAGGATATGGCATGGGTAAATACGGAGGTAAAATTACTAGTATTCTAACTGGCGAAGTAGAGGACATATCAATTACAGGAACTGCCTTTGCTGTAAATAGTGAAAATATTGATAGATTTAAAAAATGGTGGAAAGTAGTTAACCTTGAACACTTTTTAGTTTTTTGGCTCGGGGGAGTTGTGTCTATTTGTATGCTTTCTTTACTTTCGTACTCGACAGTTTTTGGGTCGGTAAATCTACCTAGTGGTGTTGAATTCATAATTTATGAGGCTGGAGTAATTTCTTCCAGATTGGGGTCAGTCATAGGTATATCCTTTTTATTAATTGGTGGTTTTATGCTTTTTAATACTCAATTAACAGTGCTGGATGCAACTAGTAGAATAATGGCTGAAAATATGCTGATACTAAAAATTAAAAGGTGGAAAAGTATTATGCTTCCTAAAATTTATTATTCATTTTTGTGGCTTCAAATATTGGCAGGAATTATAATTTTTCTTTTTGATTTCGGCCAACCGTTTTTACTTTTGACTATTTCCGCTGTGTTAAACGCCGTGGCTATGTTTGTACACATTGGTTTGACCTTAAACTTAAATTTAACTAGTTTAGAAAAAGAGATAAGACCTAATTTGTTTAGAATTTTGTGGATGGTTGTAGCATTTTTATTCTTTGGTTATTTTTCATACAAAACCATTGTTCCATTATTTTTTTAATTGATGTTTGAATATTTAAAACATAAAGGTTTAAGCGAAAAACAGGTTTTAGATCTTAGGAAAACTCATGGTAGGAACGAACTACCTGAGGTTTTGCCTCCTTCAGACTTAAAAATACTATTTGATCAAATAAAAAGCCCGCTTGTTTACGTATTAATAGTTGCAGGTACTGTCACAACTTTTCTTAAAGAGTTATCTGATACTTTAATAATTTTACTAGCGATTATCGCAAATACTGTTTTAGGTTTCTATCAAGAAAGAAAGGCCCACAGGTCACTATTTGCACTTAAAAAGATGGTTAAGTCCTACGCAAAAGTTATTAGAAATGGCAAGGTTATTACAATAGAGTCTTTCAATCTTGTACCCTCAGATTTAGTGGTTTTAAACCAAGGGGATAAAGTCCCCGCTGATGGCGAGCTTATTAGCGCTAATAGAATTTTTTTCCAAGAAGCTATATTAACGGGCGAGTCTGTTTCTGTCTCCAAAAATGTCAAAGATATGGTTTTTATGGGGACAATAGTGACTGCCGGACAGGGTTTAATGAGGGTTGGTGAAATCGGGGTAAATACAAAAATAGGCCAGATTGCTTTAAAAATACAGACAAAAGAAGAAGATACTCCATTAAAAAAACAACTTAATACTTTTAGCAAAGGCTTAGCCGTAGTTGTTTTAGCCTTAACAGTTTTTGTTTTTATATTAGGTTCTGCTACTGGAAGAGATACTTCTGAAATGTTTAGGGCATCAGTAGCTTTAGCGGTTTCTGCAATTCCCGAAGGACTATTAGTTGCCTTAACTGTTATTTTGGCAATTGGTATGCAGAGGATACTAAAGAGAAAAGGCTTGGTTAGAAATTTAGTATCCGCTGAAACTTTAGGGGGAGTTACTACTATTTGTTTGGATAAAACAGGAACTCTAACCGAGGGTAAATTAAAGGTTCTAAAAACAGAAGGCAATTTGGAAGATATCGTTTTGCAGTCGATAGTTGCAAACGACATGGATGACCCAATTGTGATATCTGCTTTTGAGTGGGCCAAGACTCACTCTAAAATTGATCCACAGAAAATGATTACTAAATATTTACGGATTGACTCAATTCCATTTTCACCTAAGGATAGATATTTTACATCGCTTAATAAATTTAATGATCAAAATAATATGATTTTTGTCAATGGTGCACCGGAGTTTATTCTGAAGTGGTCAAACCTAGAAAAGGCCAAAAAGGAAAAAATATTAAATGAAATAAACAGTCTTACTAAATCCGGAGCCCGTTTGATAGCTTTTGCAAGAAAACAAGTTGATACAAAACAATCTTTATCAGACGAAACCATTAAGCAAGGGGGGTTTGAGTGGGTGGGACTAATAGCTTTCGACGATCCTGTTAGGCTTGGCGTTTCTGAGTCACTTAAAAAAGTTATGCGTGCGGGGATAAATATAGTTATTATTACAGGCGATTACTTACAAACTGCCCTTTCAGTTGCCAACAAGTTAGGACTTAGTTTAAACGAAAACCAAACAATGGCAGGTGATGAGTTAGCAAGACTTTCAACAGAAGAACTTTCAACTAGACTTAAAGGAGAGAACAGAATATTGCTTTTTGCTAGAACTACTCCTGATCAAAAGTCCAAGATAGTAGAAAGCTTAAAATTAAATGGTGAAGTGGTTGCTATGATGGGGGACGGGGTTAACGATGCCTTAGCCTTAAAATCTTCAGATATTGGAGTTGTTGTCGGGGATGCTAGTGATGTGGCAAGAGAAACTGCAGATTTAGTGCTTTTAGACTCAAAATTTGAAACCGTCGTTGCGGCAATAGAAGAGGGTCGGGGAATATTTGAAAACATCAGAAAAATAATTGTTTATTTAATGAGTAGTGCTTTTAATGCCATTATTGCGGTTTCTGGAGCTATAATATTAGGGTTTCCCTTGCCCGTAAGTGCTGTTCAGATATTATGGATAAACTTGGTGACGGACGGGTTTCCTGACTTGGCCCTAACCATAGACCCAAAGAGGAAAAATATAATGAATGAAGCTCCAAGACAAACAAATGAGAGTCTTTTAAACGGTTGGATGAAAGGTTTAATTGCGATAATTAGTGTGTCATCAGGTATTTTGGCACTTTTACTTTTCATATATACCTATAGAGGAACAAACAACTTGGCCCTGTCGCAAACCGTAGCCTTTTTGAGTTTAGGGTTTAATTCACTTTTCTACGTTTTTTCAACTAGAACCCTTAAAGAGTCTATTTGGAGCCAAAATCCTTTTTCTAATAGATGGCTTCTTGTGGCAGTTTTTGCTGGTGCAATTTTACAGATAGTGCCAATTATGAGCTCGTCAACCCGTAGTTTCTTTGGTACGGTTTCAGTACCTATTAATTATTGGGTTTTAATTATATCAACATCACTAGTCACCGTTTCTTTAATTGAGATTGTTAAAATTATCAATAGACGAACACTTGAGAAAAATGTAATATTAAGTTGAAGAGGGGGTGATTAACAATGGCAGGAAAAACAGCAACGGGATTAAATAAAGAAACCTCAGGTGCATTGGCTTATGTTTTAGGGCCAATCACGGGTGTTTTATTTTTAATTCTAGAAAAGGATTCTTTTGTAAGATTTCACGCAATGCAATCTATTGTCGTTTTTGTGGGGTTGTTTGCAATACAAGCAATGCTTGGGATTACGATTATCTTGGCAATTTTAGTTCCACTGGTTGGAATTGTTGGTTTTATTCTTTGGCTTATGCTTATTTATAAAGCTTGGCAGGGCGAAGAGTGGGAAGTTCCATTTTTAGGCAAGTTTGCAAGACAAATCCTTAAGAAAGCTTAAGCGAAGCTTAAAGATGGCCAGAGAATTACAAGAAACTAGTAGCTTTGAATTAGTTGCTAGTTTTTTGTGTGTTAGAATGTAAATAACTATGAAAATCATTGTTGGTTTGGGAAATCCTGGAATAAAGTATGTAAACAATAGACATAACATCGGCCATCTTGTTATCGATGCGCTTCAAAATCTAAAACTTAAAGACAAGATTTTAAAATCTGATAAACATATGAATGATTCAGGTTTGTTTATTAAAAATATAAAAAATAAATATCCAAAAATGCAATTAACTGACTTGTATGTTGTTCACGATGACTTGGATATACCACTTGGGTTATTTAAAGTTCAATTTGGAAAAGGGCCTAAAGACCATAACGGCTTAAATGATATATATGACAAGTTGGGTACAAAAGACTTTTGGCATATAAGGATTGGGGTAGACAATAGAAGTGAAGATCAGAGGTTAGTAACTAAAGGTAAGGACTATGTTTTACAAGATTTTGCCAAAGAAGAAAAAGCAACAATAGATAGTGTTATTAAACAAATATGCAAAAAATTGGTAGTCTTATAACAAAAAAATTTAATCCCAGTGATAGTGATAAGTATGTGTCACGCGAATTTCAAAAGTATGCTTACGATTTGGCAGTTGAACTTGATGACTTGCCCCATAAATCCTTATATATGAGACTTGCCAAGAATACTCCCAGAGGGATATTGGAAACAGCTAGGGGCTTTGTGAGAGACGCTGATAATGCCAAATCTAAGGGGCGCTTGTTTATGTGGAAGTTGAAGCAACTCAAAGTCGCGAAAACTAACACACAAGCTTGACTTATGTGGAAGTTGAAGCAACTCAAGGAGAAATATGATAAGAAATCTAAGGCAGAAAACAAATAGATTTCTTGGCTCCCTTCAGCAAGCTGAATGTAGTAAAATAAAAGCAGATGCAACTATTTGACGGTAATTACATTGATTTGGTTATAATTCTAGTCCTATCTTATTTTGCAATTACCTCACTAAGATATGGTTTTTGGGTTGTTTTTGCAGACTTTTTGGCATTTTTGACTTCTCTTTTTCTTTCGTTAACTTTATATAAATATACAGCAGAGTTTTTAAGATTAAACTTTTCCATTAATGCTTCAATTTCAAATGCAATTGGATTTTTGTTTACAGCAATCATTCTAGAATCGATATTAAGTTATATGGCAGGATTTTTCTTGCAGAGGTTGCCTGAAAAAATAAAGAAACACAAATTAAGTAGATTTTTAGGTGTAATTCCTGGACTTGGTGAGGGCTTGGTTTTAATCTCCTTTATACTAACACTTGTTGTGGCTCTCCCAATTAAGCCACAAGTTAAGTCAGATGTTGTTGATTCAAAAATAGGTGGGGTAATACTTGAAAAAACAACTGTTCTAAGTGGTGCGATTAATGAAGTGTTTGGTGGAGTAATTAATGACTCTCTAACTTACTTTACAGTTAACCCAGGGAGTCGTGACTCTATTGATTTAACTGTTACATCGTATAACTTAATTATTGATGAGAAAGCAGAAAATGAAATGTTTCAAAAAGTTAATGAAGAAAGAAAGAATTCAGACGTGGCGGAGCTAGAGTGGGATACAAATTTAGTGTTTGTCGGAAGGGCGCACGCTAGGGATATGTGGGAAAGAAAGTATTTCTCACATATCTCACCTGATGGCAAGGATGTGGGAGATAGACTGACAGATGCAAAGGTGGTCTATTATTTTGCTGGAGAAAACTTAGCCTTAGCCCCAACCACTTTAACAGCCCATACAGGTTTAATGAACTCAAAGGGGCACAGGGAAAACTTACTTGACTCGAGATTTACAAAAATTGGAATTGGAGTTTACGACAACGGTGTTTATGGAAAAATGTTTGTACAGGTTTTTAAAGACTAGCTAGTTTTATGTTTGATACCATTTATAACTTTGTAAAAACGATCCCCAAAGGTAGGGTTGCAACATATGGTCAGGTGGCTAAGGCCTTGGAGATTAAGGATGTTAGGAAAATTGGCTGGGCATTACATGCAAACAAATCTAGTGAGGTTCCATGTCATAGGGTAGTGAACAAAGAGGGAAAATTGGCTGACAACTTTGCATTTAACGGTAAAGAAGAGCAACAAAAAAGGCTTGAGATGGAGGGAATTGTCTTTAAAAAGGACGGATATGTAGACCTTACTAAATATTGCCTGTAATATAAAGATATGATTAAAGAAATAACTAACCACTTAATTTTTTGGGTTGGTTTTTTTCTCCTCGTAGTGTTGGTTAATAAATTATTCTCTTTAAGTTACTGGCCTTTTTATGTCGGTGGTCTTATCGGCTTGTTTTTACCATACATTGATCACTTGGTACATATTTTTATTTTCAAGCCATTGGAGTTAACCTCCCAGAGAGTTATTTTACTTGTCAAAAGTAAACAATACAAAATGGCATTAAATCTCTTGTATGACACAAGAGACGAAAGGAAAGAATTGATCTTCCACACACTCTTGTTTCAAGTTATATTCGCAGTATTAACCTTTTGGATAGTTTCCTCATCGGGCAGTTTTTTTGTAAAGGGATTGGTTCTTGCCTATTTTTTAAATTTAACTATTTTCAACTTAAAGAAGGTTATAAATAATGAAATTATTTTAGAAGATTATGACAAGTCAAGAATTTATTTTGCAGTACAAGTAATTTTACTTTTTGTATTTGGAATATTAATTTAAAGTTATTCTCTACAACAATCAATTGCTTTTTGAACAAGGGAACCTAATTTATCAAATACTGAAGCTTTTTTAATATCTACCGATGAAGTCGGCCAAGCTTCGCTTAATTTTTCTACTGGCATTTTAATTTTTCCATTTGGAGTACTTCCAACAATTCCAAGGTTTAGACCCCAGAATAGAGAATAGAGCTTGTATGATTTTTCAAACATTTTCCATGCTTTTTCTTTGTCATGTTTTTTAAGTTCTTTTGTGCCAACTTCCATTAAACGCATTGAAGCTGATAGTAAATGCTTTGAAATACACCATACTTCACCTTCATAATCTTTAATAATTTCTTTTAAAAGATCAGTCCTCATTAACCTGACTTCATCTAAAATATCAAGGTATTTTTTGTCCTTTGTTTTTTGTGAGGTAAAAAATAAATGTTCCTCAATTGAAATTAAGTTCATTATTCCAATTGATAGGTCTTCGCCTGAAGACAGATCAAGTTCTTTCTGTTTTGTGACTTCTTCAACTTTGTCTAATAGCTTTTTATAGTCGTTAATCTTGTTGGCCATATGTAGTTAGATGTTATATAGGTATCCGCCCCAAAAGTATAATACTAAAGTAAAAATAGTCAAAGACAGAACAGGAAAGACTACTTTTTGAAAATTAAACAGTTGTTTTCCTTTAACCTCTCTTACTCTTTTGTCCAAGTAAACACCAAGCATAAATGCAACAAACCCTAAAATACTACCAAAAACTAATTTATCAATTCCTAAAATTGTATTAAATGGATGACCAATAATATTAGCAGAGTAAAGTGGAACATAAGTTAGAAGAGTCCAAAAGATTAAACTGGCAACAGTGTTAATAGTGTTATTTGATTTTTTTAAGAGACCCCAACTCCTTTTTGATAACCAGTCTGCGGTCCAAAGAGACACAGAAACAACTAAACCTCCTGCCCATACTCCAAGTAGTGAATCATCAATTCCAAAGTACCTTGATACACCAAGACCTCCTGCAACAGCAACTGTGCAGATAGGGCAGACTGCGTGAGCGGGATTAGGCATTAGAAAATAGGCACCAGGCACTAGTAAAAATGCAAAGATTTTAGTTATTTTTTTCATAATTCAAGTTGCTTGTAGTGGTCAATTATTGGCTGGCTACCAATTAAACATTTGCCCTCTGGTGTAACTAACAGGGGTACGCCCATTCCAGTTCTTGGAATTTCACAGTTTTTGGCCCTCTCTGCCATTAGCTCCGCATTTTTTGTATTACTCCAGACTTCTAGTTTTTTAACACTTATTTTATCTTTACCCTCCCAAGTTTGATAAAATTCATCAACGATTTCACAGTGTGGACAGCCATTACCCCAAAAATATTCATATCCTGAAAGGGTTGGTATTTCTGTGGGTTTTGAAAAAAGATAGGCACCACCAAACATAATTAAGATTGTTATGACGATTAATATAATTCCAGATTTACTCATATTTAATTTGTTTCTAAAGTATATCCTGAAGCTTTAACTATTTCTACAATCTTTTCAATTTTATGTTCATCTTCAATAGTGAGTGATTCATCAGCATATGAGCACTTACACTTATATCCTGCATCTTCCAAATCCATTTGAATTAAACTTGCACAGCTTGCACAATCCATATCTTTAATTTTGTAATGTTTCATTATTCGGTTATGTTAAATGATCCTGTATACATTCCCATACCACACGAGAAATTTAATAGCCCTTCTTCTGTTGGTGTGAATTCAATTAATTCCTCACCACTGACTGGTAATAGTGTATTTACACCAAGACTGGGTATTATGAAGCTTCTAGCACAACTTTGTACGTTTTTAGTGGAGATTTTAAGTTTCACTGGAATACCAGCCTTTAAGTTTTTGGTATTAGCCTTATATCCTGAGTTGGTGGCAGTAATCTCAACAATTTGGTATCCATCGACTATTTTAACCTCACCATTTTGTATATTGTCTCCAAAAACAACCCTTTTATAATTTTGAAAAGTATGAGGAGAATCTCTTAACACCTGACCATTATTAATTGCAGATAAGCCAATTACAATAATTGTTAAGGCTGCAATTTTAGATAATATATTGTGTTTAAAAATATTAGTTATTGTCAAACCCAATAGAAAGAAAACAGGAGAAGTGCCAAGGGTAAACAAGAACATTATTAATGCTCCGTCAATAGCGCTACCTGTGCCCATTGATAAGATAAGCATTGCTTGTGTTACTCCACAGGGGATTAAAACAGTTAATGCACCTAGAAATATTGGTGTAAAAATATTTCTTTCTTTTGATATTGATCTAACCTTTCTTAAAATAAACGCAGGTGGTTGAATTATTGTGTATCTAAAGATGGGGTGTAAGTTTAAAATTCTTCCCGCAGTTGCTAACATAAAAAGACCAATTAGTATTTGTAATATTCCCTGTGTTGTGATTGAAAAAGAAAATGCACTACCAATCGTTCCCAGCAAAGCACCTAATATAGTATATGCAACCAACTTGGAAAGTATGAAATACAAGGTACTTTTGTACTTGCTTGACCTTTCGTCAATGGCTGAGGCTAAAAGACCCCCTTGGACAGTAAGACACGAAATGCCCCCGCTGGTTAATCCTGTTACAAATGCTAGCAAGTATTGATTCATAATTGGTTGTTGACAGTCCCCCTGGGGGGGATGTATATTAGTTTACGAAAGATATAAATAAATGCAAGTACCAAAAACAAATATACTACATAGGTTAAAAATTGCCAAAGGTCATTTGGAAAAAGTTATTAATATGGTTGAGGGAGATGAATATTGTATTGATGTGGTCCATCAATTGTTAGCAATTCAATCTGCGTTAAAAAAAATAGATGAAATAGTATTAGAGGATCATTTAAAAACTTGCGTTGCAGATAGCATCAAAAGAGGAGATGCCGACACTGCGATAAAAGAAGTGATGGAGGTATTGAAGAAAAAATAAATATGGATAATCTAATAGTAATATTTTCAGGCATTTTATTAATTGGCTTTGTCTACTGGTTCTTTTTTGGAAAGAGAGAAGATATGGTGTTTTCTGGTAAAACTATAGAGATCGTTGTTGAAGGAGGGTATAAACCCTCAGTTATTAAAATTCCAAAAGATCAAGAAACTACAATTTCTTTCTTAAGAAAAGATAAAAATTCTTGCTTAGAGGAAATTGTTCTCCCTGACTTTAAAATTAAAGAATACCTACCTTTAAATCAAAAGATCCAGATAACGATAACACCAAAAGAAATTGGTGAATTCTCGTTTCATTGTGGCATGAATATGTTTCGTGGAAAGGTGGTTGTTGTATGACAATATCAAAAAAGACCTTTCCCATCATAGGCATGCACTGTGCGTCATGTGCAAAACTTATTGAAAGAAGTGTTTCAAAGGTTCCAGGTGTAGTCAGTTGCTCTGTAAATTATGGTAGTGAGTCCGCTGTTGTAGAGATTGAGGAAAAAGTTAGGAATAAAGATTTAGAAAAAGCAGTTCATAATGCAGGTTATAGAGCTATATTTAATGTAGAAGGTGGCGTAGATAAAACAGCTGAACAACTAAAAGAAGAAGAAAAACTAAAAGAGTACAAAAGTTTAAAGTTAAAGGTAACTGTTTCTTCAATTTTGACAGTTTTAATTATGGTAGGAAGTTTTCCTGAGTGGTTTGGTCAAACATTTTTGTCAGAACTTAACATTTTATTAATTTTAACAATCCCTGTTCAGTTTTGGGCTGGACGTGATTTTTATCTTGCTACTTGGTCGGGATTAAAAAATAGAACCGCTAGTATGGATACACTAATTGTTTTGGGTACTTCAGCGGCATTTTTATATTCAATATTATCAATGTTTGGAATTGTTGAGGGGATGTATTTTGATACAGCTGCAGTAATTATCACGTTAATACTATTAGGTAGACTTCTGGAAGCAAAAGCTAAGTCTCATACATCTGACGCAATCAAAAAGTTATTAGGATTGCAAGCAAAAACAGCTCGTGTTATACGTGGCAAACAAGAAATTGACATACCACTTGAAGATGTTGTTGTTGGAGATTTGATACGCGTTAGACCTGGTGAAAAAGTTCCAGTTGATGGCATAATCACGGAAGGTCAAAGCTCAATTGATGAGTCAATGATAACTGGAGAGTCTATCCCCGTTGATAAATTAGTAGGATCTCAAGTTATAGGTGCAACCATTAATAAGTCAGGCAGTTTTATTTATAAAACAACACAAGTGGGCAGTGAAACAATGCTTTCTCGAATTGTTGAGATGGTTAAGACTGCCCAGAGCACTAAGGCCCCGATTGCACGACTTGCAGATTTAGTGTCTTCATATTTTGTTCCAGTGGTTTTGATGTTTTCCATCGCAGTTTTTGTTGCTTGGTATGTAATTGGCTTTCCTGTAAACGCATTTATTAACTTGGTTGCAGTTTTAATAATTGCTTGCCCTTGTGCTATGGGGTTAGCTACACCTACCGCAATTATGGTTGGTACAGGTAAGGGTGCAGAAAAAGGGATTTTGGTTAAGGACGCAAGTAGTCTGGAGATGGCTCACAAGATTAACACGCTTATATTTGATAAGACGGGAACTTTGACGAAAGGTCATCCAGTTGTCACTGATGTATCAGATTTAAAAATATTATCAACAGTTGCTTCTTTAGAACAAGGCTCTGAACACGCCTTGGGTGAGTCCATACTAAATTATTCAAAAGAAAAAAATACAAAATTGTTAAAAGTTACAGATTTTAGGGCAATTCCAGGTCAAGGGGTTGAGGGGAAGATAAATGGAAAAAAATACTTCTTTGGGAAAAGTGATCAAAAATCGCAAGAGATTAAAAAATTAGAGTCTGAAGGCAAAACAGTGATGATACTTAAACAGGGGTCAAAAGAATTAGGTTTTATTGCTGTTGCAGATACTTTAAAAGATGGTGTTTATGACGTTATTCAAAAATTAAACGACAAGGGAGTGGAGACATGGATGGTAACGGGGGACAACAAAAGAACGGCCGATGCGATTGCGAAACTTTCCGGAATTAAAAATGTGATGGCGGGGGTATTACCGGAAGAAAAAGCAAATAAAGTAAAGGAGTTATTATTAAATAATAGTTCGGCCGTCATTGGGTTTGTTGGAGATGGTGTCAATGATGCACCAGCTTTGGCTTCTGCAAATGTTGGAATAGCCATGGGAACTGGAACCGATGTCGCAATGGAGTCGGCTGGAATTACACTTTTAAACAAAGATTTTAAGTCAGTGTTATCAGCAATTGATTTAAGTCGTGGAACAATGAAAATAATAAAGCAGAATCTATTTTGGGCCTTTTTCTATAATGTAGTTTTGATTCCCGCAGCAGCAATAGGTCTTTTAAATCCAATGCTTGCATCATTTGCCATGGCGGCAAGTTCTGTTTCAGTGGTTCTAAATTCATTGAGGTTAAACAGAGTCAAGATATAACTTTAAAGTAAAAATTTGTTTATTAAATTTTCTTGAGGGTTGAGAGTATTGAATCAATTTCTGTTAACATTTCTTGAGTCCATGTGTTTGGCATCTTAACTGACATATGTCCATAGATTGTTGGTTGCTGGAAGCTGTTATCAACTGATTTTTGGCAAACCGTAAAGGCAACACCATTTAGGTCACCACTTCTTCTCAATGTTCTATTGTCTTTGGTTGTTAGGCTCTTATAAGTATCAAATTTAGAGCTTGGCCCTTCAAAGTCAGCATCACCAGGGTACAAACAAAGTGCTCCACCTGTCGCTGCTTGAAAAATCTTTATCTCATATCCATTTTTTGATAAAGTTAATGTTTCATCCATTGCGGTTTGAGATTCTTTGCTGGTTATCCAATCGTTTGAAACTTGAATTGAATATTGGTCAAATGATAATCCTGCACTTTTTGCAACACCTCCAATAATTGTAACTAGGGGTTGTTGTGTGGTAGTGGGGTAGGGAGAGTTTAATTCTTCTGTTAATACACTCTCATTTTCTGTTTGTACAGCTTCTGGTTTCTTTATACTTTTAGTTTGTGTTCCAAAATAATATGCACCATAGGATATGCTTCCCAACACAATTACAACTAACATTATTTTTCCAAAAATAGAAAAGAATTTTTCCATTATAGTCGCATTGTATGTGTTTAAGGGTTGACTTGTCAATCGCTTTGTCTGTATATTGATGTAGCTATGGCAGTTAACAAAACAACAGATTCAAGTTTTGACCAAGATGTTTTGAAGTCTTCACTTCCTGTTCTGGTTGATTTTTATGCAGATTGGTGTGGGCCTTGCAAGATGGCAGAACCTGTCTTAGAGGAGTTATCTGAAAGCTACAAAGACAAAGTTTTAATTGTTAAATTAAACGTTGATGAAAATCAACAAACTGCAGGAAAATATGGAGTTATGTCTATTCCAACAACAATTCTTTTTAAAGATGGAAATGAAATAGGAAGACAAGTAGGTTTTGGAGGAAAACAAGTATTTGAAGAGTTAATCAAAAAGGGGGTGACTTCTTAATGCAAGATAACAACAATCCAGTAGTTACACCAGATCCAGCGGTACCTGCAATGGACCCAACGGTTCCAGCGCCCGTTATGAATACTGATACAGCTGTAGACACATCAAATGTTACTACGACACCAATGCCTGACGCATCAGCTACGGTTACTGAGTCACCTGCGCCAACAGTGGTAGCAGAAACAACTACACAACAGGTCGGTCCTGATCCAGTAGCTGTTCCTGAAGTGGCAACAGAACAACCAGCAGTAACTACACCAACAGCTTAAAAAAAGTATATGCAAGATACTATTTGGGACACCGCTATTATTGGTTCTGGTCCTGCGGGTTTGACTGCTGGAATTTATACAACCAGAGGTGCTTTATCAACAGTCATATTGGGTGGAGATTCTTGGGGAGGTCAACTGATGTTAACCACTGAAGTTGATAATTTCCCTGGTTTTCCTGACGGTGTAATGGGCCCTGAATTGATGGAGAAAATGAAGGCACAAGCTCTTCGCTTTGGTGCTGAGTTTATATCACAGAATGTTACATCAGTTGATTTTAGTTCTCACCCATTTCATTTAACAACCTCTGACCAAAAGATAGTAGCTAAAACTGTAATTATTGCAACAGGAGCGGAAACCAAATGGTTGGAAGTTAAAGGTGAAAGGGAGTTAATTGGTAGGGGTGTTTCCTCATGTGCTCCATGTGACGCACCTTTTTTTAAAGAAAAATATGTTTTGGTGGTTGGTGGCGGAGATTCTGCAATGGAAGAAGCACTGGTATTGACCAAGTATGCATCAAAAGTCTCTTTAATTCATAGAAAATCAGAATTTAAAGCAAGTAAAGTAATGCAGGAAAAAGTTTTTGCAAACAAAAAAATAGATGTAATCTGGGATACAGAAATTGAAGAAGTTTTGGGAAGCACAAAGTTGGAAGGGGTAAAATTAAAGAATAACAAAACTAATGAAATGACTGAAATTAAAGCAGACGGACTGTTTGTCGCAATAGGGCATGACCCGTCAAGCAGTTTATTTAAAGGAGTAATTGATTTAGATGAAAAAGGTTATGTAGTACCAAAAACAGGTTCAAAAACAAATATTGAAGGTGTCTTTGTGTCGGGTGATATTCACGACCATACATATAAACAGGCTATAACAGCGGCGGGTTTTGGATGCCAATCTGCAATGGATGTCATTAGTTTTCTTGGTTGACAAGGCTTAATACTTCAATGTAGTATTACAGAATGTCTAAAACAGAAGAAGTTTCTTCGAGATTCTCAACCACTATGAATAAACCTTCTGTTTTTGAAAAAATAGTTCCAGCTCTTTTGGTGATTACTGTAGGTCTTGCCTTTATGGTAGGTGTTTTGTGGCAGAAAGTTGAGAATATTGGGACAACTGGTACATCCAATGTTGCAGGAACCCAACAAGCCCCAGCTCCGGTACAGATAGACATTGCACAGATTAAAGATCTGTTTAACAAAGACTTGATTTATTTTGGTGACCCAGACAGCGATTTAATTTTTGTAGAAGCATCTGACCCATCTTGCCCATATTGTCATATAGCTGCTGGTTTAAATCCATCTTTAAATAGTCAAGTGGGTACGCAATTTACGTTGGTAAGTGATGGTGGAAGTTATGTAGCACCAGTTTTGGAAATGAAAAAACTAGTTGATCAAGGGAAGGCTGCTTTTGTTTGGATTTACACAAACGGTCATGGTAATGGAGAGTTATCAACCAAGGCTCTTTATTGTGCACACGAAAAAGGTAAGTTTTGGGAAGCTCATGACTTATTAATGACCTCAGAGGGTTATGCAATTATCAATGACGTAGTTAAGAATGATGTTGCTAATGCACCAAAATTAGTTGATTTCTTAAAGACAGCAAACGTTCCAGACCTTTTGAGTTGTTTGCAAAGTGGTAAGTATGATGATAGAATCGCAAGCGATAGCTCAATAGCAGCCTCACTTGGTATTTCTGGGACTCCAGGATTTTATGTAAATGAAAATAATTTTGCAGGCGCCTATAGCTTCACAGATATGCAACCTCTTGTGGATGAGATATTAAAGTAAAAAATATATGGATCAGTCAAAAATAATAGACAAAACTAGAACTTCATTGGTAAAAATCAAAGTTGATACCAAAGATAATTTGTTGTTAAAAAAAGTAGTAGATTTGATCAATGAGAATAGAGAAATTAAGACACTTTGGAAGATTACCAATGTGATTGCGACCGATAGATTGGGCTATTCAGACCATGGTCCCGTCCATTTTAATATCGTTGCAGGATATGCTTTAAGAATTTTGAGACTTCTTGATAGAAAAGGTGTTGAAATGTCAGTAGTTAAGGACTTTGGTTTAACAAAGGATCATGCTGAAGTCATAGTTTTTTTAGCCTCGGTATTACACGATTTGGGAATGAGTATCCATAGGTCTGGTCATGAACAATTCAGCTTGTTTTTAGCAAATTCACTATTAAAAGATTTACTTTCATTTATGGATATTGAAGAAAGAACGGTTGTTATATCTGAAACTTTGCATGCAATAATATCGCATAGTCACGGAAGTAGTGGTAGGACAGCAACCGTTGAGGGTGGAATTGTAAGAGTTGCAGATGCACTTGATATGACAAAAGGCAGGGCAAGAATATCGAAACTACTGGTAGATATTGAAAATGTATCAAACAACGCAATTGATTCTGTTTTTGTAAATGAAGGTGATCAGAAATTGGTGGATATAAAGATAACAATGACAAATCCAGCAGGACTTTTCCAAGTTGATGACTTTGTGGAAGAAAAATTAGATCCATCCGGTTTAAAAGAGTATATAGATGTTAAAACATATATTATTGAAGACGGAAAAGAAAAACTTTTTAAGGATTATGATTAATACTTTCAACGATTTTGTAGCTTACAATTGCTAAAGAGCCCCAAACGTTGATTGATTTGTTAATTCCAAACATTGGTAGTTCAACAATTAAGTCAGCCTCATCCAAAACTTCTTTTGAAACCCCATGGGTTTCATGGCCAACGACTAATGCAACAGGAAATTTTAAACTGAATTTGGACAATTGATTGTAGTCTATTGACCGCGCATCTTGCTCAATTGCAATAATTTGTACACCGTCGTGTTTTAGATTTCTGATTAATTGAGTTACTGATTTGTGATATTCCCAAGGAACCCATTCTTCTGTCCCTACTGCAGCTTTGTGAATTCTTGAGGATGGGGGATATTCTGAATCACCACAAATAATAACTTTTTTTGCAGCCACTGCATCTGCTAATCTAAAAATTGAACCGATATTATATGTGTCTAAAACATTATCCAATATAAAATAAATTTGGTTTCTAGTGATGCTTTTTTCCTCACCATTAGTAGGTTTTGTTTTTCTAAGTTCTTTAGAGTTCATCCTTTGCATGTGGCTATTTTATCAGTTTAATGCTAAAATAGCACATAATGACAGGCAGTATTTGTACACGATGTGGAAAGCCTAGGATAATTGTGGACTCCTATGAAGAAAAAGTTGAGACTTCAACAGTAACTTATACTATTACAGAATGCTCTGACCCTGAATGTCAAAAACTTGTAAATAAATCTTTAAAACAAGAGGCTGTAAAAAGGAAGTTTATTAAAGACGAACAGATTAAAAGGGAAGAAGCTAGAAAACAAATCGCAGAAGATAAAAAACAAGCAAAGTTAGACGGAGAAGACGAGGAATAAGTCAACTTATGTTCATACTATTTTTAGCTGCCCTTTTAGGTATTTTATTTAGTATTTTTGCAACACTCAACACAAGTCCAATTATCTTGAATTTTGGCTATTTTACTTTACCCAACGTCCCAGTTTATCTAGCCATATTAGTTCCTGTGCTATTAACATTGGTTGCTAGTTTGGGTGTTCAAATTATTCGCAATTTAACTTCAACCTTAAAAATTAAAAGTCAGAAAAATACAATTAAAAGTTTGAAAAGAGAACTTGCAGAAGTTACAAAAAAATGTCATAAACTAGAACTTGAGAATGCCGAGTTTAAAAATGAAGTTGGTGAACCAACAGACACAAATTCAATTTAAAAATGTATGGATTTCTTCTTAAAATTTGGAAAGTACTTAAGTTTCCAGTTAATTTAAAAGTCTGGATAATGGGGCTTATTAACGATCAATTCTTAATTGGTGTTACTGGAATATTTTTCAATGATGATAACAGAGTTCTTCTTGTTAAACACTCGTATAGGGGAGGAGATAACTGGAGCCTTCCTGGGGGTTACATCAAAAAGGGAGAACACCCAAAGGAGGGTTTGGAGAGAGAAGTGGATGAAGAAACGGGTTATATAGTTAGTGCCGATACAAGGTTAAAAATTAGAACTGATAGAAATAATGCAAGATTAGATATAACTTATGCAGGTCAGTTTATAGGTGGTAACTATAAAGCTTCAAAAGAAATAAAGACGGCAAAGTTTTTTAAGTTCGAGGAACTACCAATGCTCCCACAAGACCAGCTTGTTTTTATAAACGAAGCTTACAAACTACGTTTATAGATGAAACCTTGAAGTTGAGAATATAGGAAGGACACATTGAATATCTATTTTCGATATTTATCTTGCTGCGGGACTAGGATTCGAACCTAGAAATCTTCTGTGCCAAAAACAGATGTCCTACCGTTAGACGATCCCGCAGTGTAACAAGGGAAGGATAATGGCAAGCTTTGTTTTTGTCATAATTAAGCTGGCTTACCATTAGACGATTCCCCACTAGTGACCCCACAGAGAGTCGAACTCTGCCTTTTGGGATGAAAACCCAATGTCCTAACCGATAGACGATGGGGCCTCGCTTTGCTCGTCCCCTCGTCTCATCTCGCTTTGCTCGATGTAGAAGATGGGGCAAACAAAAACAGGCTTATGTTAATATTGTGAGCCCGGATGGAATCGGACCATCAACACAGAGCTTAAAAGGCTCCTGCTCTACCACTGAGCTACGGGCCCGTGATTACACGGAGGCCATATTATACCTTAACGTGCTTCTAATTCACAAGATATACTTGATGTTCGTAGTTGTTTCGGTATATCATAAATAATGAATCCAAAACCACTTGAGAAAAAAAATGCAATAAAACTTAGAAAATTAGGATATTCATATTCAGAAATTTTAAAAGAAGTTAAAGTGTCAAAATCTTCATTGTCATCGTGGTTAAGAGATGTAAAAATCACAAACTCTCAGATAGATAGACTACGTTTAAAAAATTCAACAGCCAGGAAACTGGGTAGTATAGTGCTTAAAAGAAATAGGATAGAAAAAACTAAAGCAATAATAAATAAAGCAAAATTAGAAATAGGAAAATTAGATCAAAATTATCTTAAAGTAATAGGTACAGTACTTTACTGGACAGAGGGAAGTAAACAAAAAGAACATAACCCAAGTAAAGAGTTGGTTTTTACAAATTCTGATGTAAACATGATTAAGATTTATCTTTTATGGCTTAGAAAATGTTTGTCGATAAAACCAGAAGATATAAAATTTGAGATATATATTCATGAAACTTACAATAAAACGCAAAAAGAACTTATTTTGTTTTGGGCGAAAATATCAGGCTTCACGAAAGATAATTTTAAAAAGATTTACTTTAAGAAAAATAAGGTAAATTCGTTTAGAAAAAATCGTGGTAAAGAATACAACGGTGTTTTAAGGGTAAGTGTTAAAAGAAGTACCGATATAAACAGAAAAGTTATGGGTTGGGTTGAAGGAATTTGCTTGCAATTTCAAAGGAGTTAGTATTAAATTAAACTATGCCCACTTCAAACCAAGAACCTCCTCTTGTTACTGTTACAAATCCTGTTACATACCTTCGTCGCTGGTGGGAAAGAGTAATGGGTAAAGAAGGTATTGATTTTCGTTTTACCATACATCCTGTTACTGCAGTTTTGATGGTTGCTGTTATCGCAACTATTGGTTTTGGAGCGGGTAGGATATCTCTACCAGATGGGGTTAAAATTCCTTTTTTTGAGTTTGGGAATGTGCCAACTGCAAAACCAACTTCCACACCACTTGTGGAATGGAAAGAAACTGCTTTTACTGGAAAGCTACAATATAGTTCTGCCACAAAGAAATATTTTTTAGTTACCACATCAAGTGAAGCCATAACCTTGGATGTTCCTAGTAATTTAGACTTGACGAGTTTAATAGGGAAAAGAATAATGGCAGTGGGCGAGTATCACAAAGCAACAAAACTATTAAGGGTTTTTGATGTTAAAGACTTAGAAGTTTTACCAAACACTCCTGTTCCAATTCCAACCATTGAACCAACATCAACACCTAGTGCAACTCCAAATATATCTGATATAATAAATACAGAATGAAAAAGAAATTAATAGTTGTTATTGTTCTTGCACTGTTGGTTATTGCAGGTGGATTATATTACTATCAAAAATCTAAAGACAGTTCACCTTCACCAACCGGCAACGGAGATTCAGCTTCATTTTTAAATATAAAAGATGCATTAAATAAAAAAATATCCTTAGTTTGTGAATTTGAAGAGGATGGTTACCAGGTCAAATCATACATTAAAAATGGTGCAGTAAGAGTTAGCTCAACTTATTCTGATTCAGACAATCAACCTGGGGAAATGATTATGGTGGGTAATAAAATGTACATATGGGATATTAAAACTAAAGAGGGTTTTGTCTATACAGTTGAAGATACTGAAGTAGATGTTGATGTTTCAACACAACCAAGTAGTCAGGGGAGTCAAAACTATTTAGAAATGATTAATCAATATAAAGATTTATGTAAGGTTGCAACAGTGTCTGATTCATACTTTGATATTCCTAAAGATGTTGAATTTCAGGATATGAGTAAGATGTTTGAAGAACTACAAAATAGTATGCCTAAGTACGAAACCCCAGAACAGTAATTGAATATTTCCTTTTCAAACTAGTCTATTTTAGATTCAAGTGTAGTACAATTGTTCTATGGATTTTATTTTAATTATCATAGACTATATTGTTCACATTGATTCACATTTGGGCGAAATATTTTTAACCTATGGCAAACTTTCATACCTAATCATTTTTGGAGTTATTTTTGCAGAAACAGGTTTTGTTTTTACCCCTTTTCTACCTGGAGACTCATTACTATTTGCCTCTGGAGCATTTGCAGCTCTTAGCTTTATTGATATATACACATTTCTTCCGATTATTTGGCTAGCTGCTGTACTAGGAGACAACACAAATTATTGGATCGGTTATATATTTGGAAAAAAAATCATAGATAGGTCAAAAATATCATTTATTAATAATAAGCATATGGAAAAAACTAAAATGTTCTACAAAAGGCACGGAGGCAAGACAATCTTTTTAGCTAGATTTGTTCCAATTATTCGGACCTTTGCACCATTTGTGGCAGGAATTGGTAAGATGTATTACCCAAAGTTTTTGTTTTTTAGTGTTTTTGGAGGATTTGTTTGGGTATTTGGATTTACGTTACTTGGGTATTTTTTTGGTAACCTAGATTTTGTTAAAGAAAACTTTTCACTAGTTATTTTAGCCATAGTTGTTATTTCTTTGTTTCCCGCAGTTTATGAATATCTTAAAGAAAAATATTTTGAAAAGTAGATTTCATCTCACCATTTTATTTGTGGTATTTTCTTTATTTGTTTTTTTAAACAAGGAATATCTATTTAGAAAATTTGACTCAATAATAGTAGAAAGTTATTTAAGATCGCAAGACATATTAGACACTGAAAATAAAATTAAAGATAGGATATTTGTTTCAGATGAAGAAATTTATATAGCTTCCGGTTTTCTTTATGCAAATGGTGCAAGTCCAACAGAATACAACTTCCAACATCCACCATTTATTAAATATTTGTATGGGTTGTCAGCTAAATATTTTAACTTACCACTTCTGCCAAACATAATTTTTTCAGCAATTTTACTTTCAGAAGTTTATTTACTGGGCAAGCTAGTTTTTAAAAGTGGCGTCGTTGGATTATTCGGTGCCACTTTGTTACTTATAGATCCTGTTTTTAAGGAAATAACTATCTACGGACTATTAGATTTGGGACAAGTCGTATTTTTACTCGGGTTTATATTAACTACGTTTTTCTGGAAAAAACATTGGATAGGGCAGGGAGTTTTGCTGGGCCTTGCGATTGCATCAAAGTTTTACAGCCCAGTAATTATGTTTTTGGCAATTATATATATGTATAAAATAGTGACCAAACAGTTTGATTTAAAACGTGAACTGTTTGTTTTAGTTGTTGCTTCAATTTCCCTTGCTTTAACTTATACAATTTCTTTCTTGAAAGGAGATTATAATTTCTTATTCCATCAAGCAAAAATAATTAAGTTCATGTTAGATCACAATCGGGCAATCGAATGGGGTGGAGCAGCCTCTATGTTTTTTGGAGGTTACTACCTCTGGCCAATTAGCTTTTTTGTAACTCTGTTTTTGGTTATACAAACAAAGGTTAAAGAATTAAAGTTTTTATTATTGATAACACCTGTTGTATATATGTTTGTAATGCTGTTCCAACTTCCTTTTACAAGATATTTCATTTTGATCTTACCTTTTCTATACTTAAGTTTGAGTAAATTAATATGCGAAAAATTATTACATTAATATCCATATTTGCAGGTTTATTGCTAATACCAACAAATGTTTTGGCCAAAGATTATTCAATAAAATCAGCCGACTTTGAAGTTAGAATCAATAAAAACGGTTCAGCGAATGTAACTGAGACAAGAGTATATGATTTTAATGGAAGTTTTAGCTGGGCTGATGAGTGGATAAATACTAAAGATTACAAGGTAAACGTATTAGGGGTTAATGGGGCAGATAGTTTTAACACTGAAATAACAGACGACAAGATTTATGTTAAATGGTTTTATAGTGCTTTTAACGAAACTAAAACTTTCACAATTAACTACATAATTGAAAATGCAGTAACCAATCACAACAATATCTCTGAATTTTATTGGCAACTAATTGGGTCCGAGTGGGACAAGGGTGTGGAAAATGTAGCTGCCAAAGTTATTTTGCACGAAGAGGTAGAAGACAACCAAATTTGGGCTTTTGGACACGGGCCGTTAAATGGGCAGATAAATATTGCTTCGGCCAAAGAAGTTAATTTTTCAGCTAACAGTTTACCTTCCAAAAAAATGTTTGAAGTAAGGGTGCTTTTTCCAAAGGGAACACTTGCCGGTGGTAGGCCGGGTAGCTTAGACCTTGAAAGTATATTGGACGAGGAAAAAGAATTTGGGTTAAAAACTAAAAGACAAGGTGCCATTAAGAATTTTGTCCTGGTTCTGGTATTAATTTTTGCCATCTATAGGATCATGGTGTGGATTAAGAAGTGGGTAAAGTATGGAAAGGACAATAGACTGCCAGAGGTTAACGCTGCTGGGCTACTTCATGAACCGCCGTCTGAGATATCTCCTGTTTTTGTTGAGACCTTATTAAAAGGAAATCCAACAGGTAAATCAATTGTCTCTACAGTTCTGGAGCTTGTCAGGAGAAAAGTGTTGGAAATAGATTTTATAAAAAATGGTAAAAAGACATTTTTTGGAGCAAAGGATCAGTATTTTTTAAGACTAAAAAATCCGAAACTCAAAACTACCAAAATGGAATCAGATCTGCTTGGGTTGTTGTTTACCACCACAAAGACGAAGTTAGACTTTGATGATATAAAGATATTAGGAAAAAAATATCCATCAAAGACATCTAGCTTTTGGATTAAGTGGCAAAAGGACGCTAAAGAGGGACTAAAGAAATTGGGATTTTACGAGGAAAAAAGTTTAAAGTATCAAACGAAGGCAATAGTCGAAACAGTATTTGTTGGGATATTAGTAACATTTGGATCTCCCTTCTTGGTGCTTTATTATCATCCTATTTTAATTATATTAATAATATATTTTGTTATTATGATATTTGTTTCTATATTTATGCCAAAAAAATCTAAATGGGGAGGGGAGGAACTGGCTGGGTGGCTGGCATTTAAAAAATGGTTAATGGACTATTCAGTAACTAAGAACTATCCAATTGATTCAGTGATACTTTGGGAAAAATATTTAGTCTATGGAACTGCCCTTGGAATTTCAATTAAAGCATTATCTCAATTACCAATTAAGTTTTCAGAGAGTAATCTTTCTCACTCAGGAATGTACTTTGTAGGAAGCGGTGCAGGAAGTGGTAACTTTCAAACTTCATTTGCAAGTTTTTCGACCGGATTTAATTCATTATCATCGAGTTTTTCAAGCTTTGGAGCAAGTGGTTCTGGGTCATCTGGTGGATTTTCAAGTGGTGGAGGTAGTGGTGGAGGTGGTGGTGGAGGAGGGGCTGGGTAGAAATTTGATAAGGTAGTTATATTGATGTTTTTTAACACAAATCAAACTCAAACGGGGAGAGTGTGTTATAAACTAGATTATGCTATCTTCCAAAAACTTTATGTCTGGCATCAGCCTCTGCTTTTTGTTTCTCCTCTTCTGTCATTTGGAAACCCCCACTAACTGATTTTACTGGCGTTATTAGTACGGGAGCCTCTTTTACTGCCGTACTTCTATCTGCGTGAGCTAGTGGTAATGCATCTTCTGCGTCAGAAATTAGCTTATCTGTGGTTTTAACTTCAGTTGTCATATTTTCACCTCCTTTCTTTGAAAAATAAAAAATAGGAGCCCTTGGGCTCCGATGGAGTGTTTAGTTGAAAAACCGACGTGATTGGTTTCCCCATACCTTTTTTGTGTGGTAATTTCTATTATATACCCATAGTCAAGTATTTGGTTGTAAGCAAGGCTTGCATCATGCATTTCGTATGGTATAATTCTTCTACAAGTTTAAAGGTTGACTCGTCTCTCGAGCTCGCTCAGGATTGATAACCTCCAAAAGAACCTTTACTTTACAAATTAAATAGTTACTAATAAATAAGTTTTAAATAAGAAAGAGCCCAAGTTAATTTTTATTCGTTCGCTTTGTTCGTGTTTACTGCTTATTTATTGTTAATTATGATTTGTATTGTTCTTTGAAATTGAAATGTAATATGACAGTACAATAAATTAATTTGCCACATTACGTGGTAAATATGATTTCCACTAAATGTGGTAATCAAGATACAGAATATCGATATATTCTGGTTCAAGTTGTGACTAGGAGTGTGTAGAGATGTTTCTAAAACATTAAAAAAATTTAGAACCGTCACTTTTTGAGGATTTGATCCTGGTCCAGGATGAACGCTAGCGACGTGCTTTAGGCATGCAAGTGGAGCGAGGCATAGCAATATGCCTAGCCGCGAACGGCTGAGTATAAAATAGGAATCTACCCCTTGGTGTGGAATACCTCATCGAAAGATGAGCTAATACCGCATAAGACCGCAAGGTGAAAGCGCTTAACCGCGCGCCGATGGATGAGCCTATTTCCCATCAGCTAGTTGGTAAGGTAAAAGCTTACCAAGGCTATGACGGGTAGGGGATTTGAGAGGATGACCCCCCAGAATAGGACTGAGACACGGCCTATACACCTACGGGTGGCAGCAACCGGGAATCGTGCGCAATGGACGAAAGTCTGACGCCGCGACGTCGCGTGAAGGATGAAGGCGTTTTCGTCGTAAACTTCTTTTGCCATATGTGTGAACATATGGAGAATAAGCACCTGCTAACTCTGTGCCAGCAGCCGCGGTAATACAGAGGGTGCAAGCGTTATCCGGATTTATTGGGCGTAAAGCGTTTCGTAGGCGGTTTGGTAAGTTAGACTTCAAAGACCACGGCTTAACCGGGGGAAGGGGTTTAATACTGCCAGACTTGAGAATTTTAGGGGCAATCGGAACTGTTGGTGTAGGGGTGAAATCCGTTGATATCAACAGGAACGTCAAGGGCGTAGGCAGATTGCTGGGAAATTTCTGACGCTGAGGAACGAAAGCTAGAGTAGCGAAAGGGATGGGGTAATAAACTCTAGTTCCTCCTTTAAGTAATTAAAGGTTTAAAAATTCGACTATATGCTGGAATAACTGAGAATCTTAAGCTAGTTGTTGACTTAGGTTTTAATTCGGATAATACTTAATTAATGCCCAAATTGATAACTGAAAATGCTTTAAGTGCAGTCAATCAGCAGGGAAGATCTCGTAAGAGAAACCCTCAGAGACTATATGTCGAATATCCTACTAGTAGTAAGAATGAAATGTCTGACATAGAAGCAACTTTATTGGGTATTTTATACACCGATGGTTGTCTATCTAAAAGGAGTAAGAATGCATGGAGATTTTATCTAAGCAACACTTCTTACATAATTATACAAGTATTTAAAAATTGTATGATCAATCTTTTTAAATTAGATGCCAAAAGAGTACGAATATCTAAAAAACAAGTTAATGGAAAACCTTTTTACAGAGCAGTTGTAGATAGTGCATCATCTGGAGAATTTTTAAATTCAAAATATGGTACATTTCGAACACTAGTTTTTAAAAGTGAAGATGGTAAAGAAATTTATCCTTCGACAAAATTACCGTTTAACAAAAATTCTAATCTCAAAATAATGAGCAAGTTCTTAAAAGTTGCCTTTAGTTGTGATGGTGGCATAAATTTATACGTAGCGAAATCAAAGTTTGGATACAAATTTTTGATTAGGAATGTATATTTAGCTTGCAAGCATCCACAATTACAGATTGATTATCACGAACTTTTGAAAGTTCTTGGTATCGAATCTAAAATTATTAAGGGAGATGGAAAAATACTTATTCAAGGCAGAAATGAGTTGAATAAGTTTAGAGAAAAAGTTGGTTTTATAGAAGGTGTAAAAATAACACAAAATTCTAAATTTTGGCAAGGTGTCGAAAAGCGGAATGTGTTAAATATCGCAATTGGTTCTTACAAAAATCCGAAAAAGATAATCAATCTTTCGAGGTTTAGAGGATAAAGATATAGTCCGATCTCATAAGCGATTATGAGACTACGTGTTGAATCGTAGTAAACAAACACTTAGTTTGTTGATAACAAGGTCTGTAGAGACCCCTGTAGTTCTAGCCGTAAACTTTGCCTGCTAGCGATGGGCTCGTAAGAGTCCGTTGCGTAAGCTAACGCGTTAAGCGGGCCGCCTGGGGAGTACGAACGCAAGTTTAAAACTCAAAGGAATTGACGGGAAGGCGCACAACCAGTGGAGCATGTGGTTTAATTCGAAACAAAACGAAGAACCTTACCCAGTCTTGACATACAACCGTACATTTCTCTGGAAACAGAGAGAAATTCTTTAGAAATATTGAATGGTTGAACAGGTGCTGCATGGCCGTCGTCAGCTCGTGTCGTAAGATAACACTTTGCGACCCACCAAAGTAATTTGGTGTGAGAAATCTGACTCATATCGGGGGAACTATTGACTACGGATTATATTAGGTATAATCTAAAATCATACAATCCCGAGGGAAGTCGAGAATTTTACATGCTGGAATTTACTGCTCGTAAGAATTTAAAATTAAAAGTTTCCAATCTTCAAATGGAGATACTTTTAGGTTGTTTGCTTGGAGATGCTTGTATAACTAAACTTGGAAAAGTTCAGTTTGAACAAAGTATCAAACAACTTCCATATTTAATGTGGAAGTATAAAAAGTTAAACAATCTCGCTTACGGCATACCAACTTTTGTTAGTAGGTATGACGCAAGATATGGAAAAGAATATAAAAGTGCCAGATTCTGGCTCAGACAATATTTCAGACCATTAAGAGAAGAATTTTACCCTGAAGGAAGTAAAATTTTCCCTATTAAGTTTTCAAAATACTTTACTAAACTCGCTTTAGCAGTTTGGTATATGGATGATGGAAATATATATAAAGGTAGAAATATTAAAATTTCTGCTGACAATTTTGATTCAAAGAGTAGGGAGGTACTTAAAAACTTACTTTTAACTAAGTTTGGTTTGGAAAGTACAATTCAGAATAGTGGGAAAATAAGAATTTCAGCGAAATCTGTCAATAGATTTCTAGGAATTGTTAAACCATATATTCATTCCAACATGTTATACAAGATTCTTTGACCCCGTAACGACTGATCCCCATAAATATTATTTATTTAAGAGGGAGAGATACATGATAATACGCTTGTATCAAACGTCAGCTCCTACATAGGTTTAAAACTTAAGTAGGATGAAGGTATAGTCTAAATTATAATTATTTTTTAAATAAAATAATTGGAGGTGTTCCCTTCAGTGGGGTAACGAGCGCAACCCCTGCCCTGAGTTAAATATTCTCAGGGGACTTCCCTCATTTATTGCGGGAGGAAGCGGGGACGATGTCAGGTCAGCATGGCCCTTATGACTGGGGCAACACACATACTACAATGGAGCCAACAATGGGTTGCCAAGCCGCAAGGCGGAGCTAATCCCATCAAATGGCTTCTCAGTTGGGATTGAGGGCTGCAACTCGCCCTCATGAACGTGGAATTGGTAGTAATCGCAGGTCAGCTATACTGCGGTGAATACGTTCTCGCCTTTTGTACACACCGCCAAGGAAGGTATTTATTCGTATATAAATATCAAATGGTAATTTCGCGCGAGGCAGTTATAACAAGATTCAAGACGCCTGCAATTTTATTGCATGGTTGAATTGAACCTTGATATATGATTTTTCATAAAATCATATAATTTCTACCGAGTTCAAATCTCGGCCTCCAATACAACAATTGGAGCGTAGCCAAAAAAAATCGGCAGGTTGAGTCGGGTAACTGATCAACTGGAGGGCCTGAGGCAAATTGCAGGGATTTAAAGTAAATGGAGCTTAACAGCTTCAAACTAAAAAAAGCTATGACGACTTCTGTTGGGCGGTCAGAAGGAAGTTGTCCACGATAAAGCTTAAAGTTCATGCAAAGAACAGAATTTATAATGACCCTTGGAGATCCTAAAAAGATTAGAAAACAAACGCTTTTTAGGAAGTCAGCTTGTTCGTAGTAGTCGTTTTATGGTAATATTTTAATATATCACCGTAGCGGTGAAGGGACAAACCGATTATGTCACCTGATTATATTACCGGATTAACTGATGGAGAAGGATGTTTTTACATTGGAATTAGACTTCCAAAAGGTCCATTCAAAACAGTAAGAGTTGAGCCTCATTTTTATATCAAGCTAAGGGGAGATAATCTTCCATTACTTGAAGAAGTTCGAAAGACATTAAAATGTGGAGCAATTTATTACCAAAATGAAAAAAGAATTAATCATTCAGCCTGTTACAGGTATGAGGTTAATAATATAAAAGATCTTAAAGAAATTTTAGTTCCATTCTTTGAAAAGTTCCCTTTATTGGGAGTTAAACAAAAAGATTTTCTTATTTTTAAGGAAGTTGTAAGTTTAGTTTTTCAAAATAAACATAAAGATCCAAAAGTAATTAGTAAAATAATCAAATTAAAATCGACAATGAATAATCGGACTCGCTGGATGCGGTAACACCGCTTGTCCAGTGGAAACGCACTAAAGTTTTCAGTAAAGTGCAATCCGTCAAGGCAGTAAAGTTAAAGGTACCCGAACTTCGGTTTTACCGGAGGAAGGTAAATTTAGCGATAAGGCTTAAGTCGTAACAAGGTATCCCTACTGGAAGGTGGGGATGGATCACCTCCTTTCTAAGGAGTTGTAATATACACCCCTTTTTTAAGATGCAATGTTTAAAGGACAAGAAAAAACGGCATTAAAAATCATGTTCCTAGTCGCAACTTGGATAATAAGATTGTACTGAAATAAAACAGAGAGTAGAACTAACCTCGCAGAAATGCGGGGTTTTTTAGTGTATTGAACCGACTGAAAGGCCGGTTTTTTATTGGAGAAAATAGGCAATAAAAAACCACCTAGTCAAATTGCCCTAGGCGGTTTTTATGATGTCAAAGCTATTTCAATATCGCAAATGCGATAATTGCCAAAATAACAATGACTCCAGCCACAAACATAATGATACGTCGATAACTTACATTCGCCGGCCAAAGATTGTCTGGATCGATTCCACCTTTTTCCAATTCACTGCGTTGGACAAAGACTGGCTTCATTCCGTAGACTTCTTTTCCGTTGATATCGTACGCGACATTACCTTTGCGTTTTGTTTTCCAACCAATGTGCAGATAATCGTCCTCATCGAAAAAACGAAATTCGGGATCACGATCACCTACATTAGTCAGAAAAACCTCTCCATCACCCGTTTCTGGGTGATTCTTGTTAAACGACCACGTCTTGAACATTTTAGCCTCCAATGTGCTATAGGATTATGATATTCAACGCAAATGTTGAAATCTGAGGCTAATGGTACCACCACCACCACCACACATTGTCAAGTTATAGGGTATTTTTGCAGTTAAACCTTTGTTGCCCAGCGGGATCTGGAGACATCAATTACTTTTTGTCTGTTTTGATTTTTGGATATAGGTAGTGGGAGGGTGTTGGCTACAAATGGCCTACTTGTTTGTCCATCAATCATCATTTTTATAGCAATCTGATATTTTGAAAGATTAACAAGATCATTTTGTGAGAAAACCTCCGCAAATTCTTTATGTAATATGTCAGCGTCAGACGCACCTAAGGCAAAACAAGTTACAGTTCCTGCGTTACCTAAAATTGCTTTTTGTACATCTTCTGGAATTTGGGCCATATATTGGTTTGCAAGCATAACGGAAAGCCTGTATTTTCTGGCTTCTGAAAGAATTTTAATAAATGATGTTGTTGCAAAGTTTTGGAATTCATCAACATACATAAAGAAGTCTCGTCTTTGTTCTTCTTCAATTTTGACTCTTCTCATTGCAACCAACTGAAGTTTGGTTATAAGCATGGCACCGAGTAGGGCAGAGTTATCTTCACCCAATCTTCCCTGAGAAAGATTAGCAAGTATTATTTTCCCTTCGTTCATCGCATCATCTAGGGCAATAGTTGATTTTGGACTACCTATAACTCGTCTAATCATGGGAGAAGTGACAAATTGACCTACTTTATTTTGAATAGGGGCAATGGCCTCTTTTTGTAAATTGGGTGGCATTTTGTCAAACTCATCTCTCCAAAAGTTAACTAACGCCTTATCCTGTAATTTTTCTACAACTCTTGCCCTGTACCCTTGATTTGAAATTAAGGAAAGTACATCAGCAAGTGTGGAACCTGGAACTTCCGCTAACGTTAAAAAAGCATTTCTTAAAATATATTCCATTCTGGCAGACCAGACGTTTGCCCAAACCTTTGTAAATATTGCCATTAAGCCTGAAACAACAAGCTCTGCTTCTTCCTTGTTCCTAACCTCTAGGGGATTAATAGTTATTGGATACTCAGTATCTGCGGGGTTAAAGTAGATAACATCATTAATTCTTCTTTTGGGTATGTAATCTAAAAGTATTTCACAAGCATCTCCATGGGGGTCAATGTAGCATATACCCCTGTCTTTTTTCATGTCATCTATGGCCATGTTTTCAAGCATGGTTGATTTTCCAGTTCCAGTTTTTCCAATTGCCCAAATATGTCTTCTTCTGTCTATGTCTTTAACTCCAAATATTGTGTCCCTGTTCTTAAATATTGTTTTACCAAAAAAGTTAATATGTTGTTTCTCTTCTTCTGTCGCAGTAATTGCGTTTGGCAAGTTTTCTGGAGGTTCAGATAGGACTGATGTGCCCCAAGCAATTGTTGCCGTTTTAATTTTGTCTGATGGTAGGTGCCAAAGTGTGGCAATTTCTAAAATATTTAAAATGTCATTTCCAATAACTTTTCTGTCAAGTAGATCATCGACAACCGAGGCCTTACCCCAAAGACTAACCTTTTTTGATGTAAACGTATTTCCATCTGATCTTGTAAATACCCCCAAAGATGATGATAGCTCGTTCAGGGTTTTATTGGAGGTTGAAGCAACCCTTATTGATGCTTTAAATCCTGGGTAAGAAACTTTTTCAACTATTACACTTTTGTCCGTTCTTGGTGTATAAGTCCCATCTTCTTTTTTAGTGCCAAAATCAGCATAGTTACTGCCTTTACTTTGCCAAGAGGAACTAGTCGCTTCAAGTGCAATTTGAACCATGGACACTTCGTTACTCTCTGCTTTTGAGAGAACAGAAAGGACTGAAGCCATTGGGTCAATGTCTGCAAACTTGTCATATGTAGCTATTGGATAATATGAACCATTCTTAAGTTTGAAATTTTTAACAAACAACGATTGACTTTGTAGTGGGTCATTAATTTTTTGCATTATTACTAATGGGTAGTTACTTTGAAGTTGTGTTTGCACAAATCTTTCTAATTCTTCATCAACAGTAATTAAAAATAATATTTGTTGATTTACGGTAACTAGTTCTAAAGATAATACTTGTGGTTTGGTTCCAAAGAGTTTTTGAAATGAAGAAACAGAACTAATTGAAGTCAAGGTAGAAAGAAATGTTTTTGCAGCCTCAGGAGTAACCTCTTGCAGGCGGGGTAGTTTGACAGAAATTGTAACTAAACGGGACATATTTTTATTATACAACCAACGGTCATCTATGAATAGTATATTGACAATCACATAAAGTTGTGTAATAGTATTGTGTATGTTAGTACGAAGACAAATATTAATTGAGGAAAAACAAGCTTTGGATCTTGCTGATTTGGCAATGTTGCAAGGGATTTCTATGTCTGAAATGCATCGAAAAATACTTGAAACCGGCATTGAAATTCAGAAGAAATCCGTAAAAGGTAAACATGTTAAAAAGGTATCTGGTGCAGATTTTATGATACAACAAGCAAAAAAGGCAGTTGCGGGTCCTGGAAATTCCGAATATGATAAATATGCATATGATCTCTGAAGTTTTTGTTGACACAAATGTTTTTGTTACAATCCGCGATAATACAGACTCCACTCATAAAAAAGCATTAAAAATCTCTGAATATATATCCAAAAACAAAATTAAATGGGCCACATCTTCAGATGTAATAGGAGAGACATTAACTGTTATATCCAAAAAACTTGGTAAAGAAATAGCCATAGATTGGTATAAAGATTTTAAAAACAGTAGCATAAGAGAAATTTTTATCGATGAGGCTACTCATCGAGAAACAAGGAAATTTTTCACAAAAGTTAAATCTAAAAATATTTCTTTTATAGATTGCTCAAACGTGATTGCAATGAAAAGAAATAAAATTAAACATATTTTTTCATTTGATGAATATTTTAGGAAGATGGGAGTAGAACTTCTTTCTGATGCGATTTAGAACTTCGTATGTTAAAATAGTCAAGCTAGAAGGGTGATTGGCTCAGTGGTAGAGCGCGTTCCTGATAAGAACGAGGTCAATGGTTCGATCCCATTATCACCCACCTATGGAAATAATTAGACAAGGCTTTCGTGTTGAAGTTGTTAATCAGTTTGGAAAACTATTTAGTGCCTTTTCAAATACCAAAGATGGTATAAATAATATGGTGGGAGACAAACTATCTGAATTGACAATGGAAGAGGGAATAGAACTTTCCAAGGGAACACAAGTCAACACATACTCTGCTAAAAAAGTTGGTTGCCTTGTCCTTAAGGGCGATTTGATTGAATCAAAAAGAATTGCCTAAGTTGCTCTTGACCAAAGCCCAAACTTACCATATAATACACACTAGTCTTTAAGAGTTCGGAATACTTAATGAAAAAAATTAATTTAAATCAAAACCAAGACGCATTTTTGCGTGGGTGTAGATAACAAATAAGTTTTTATACGCGAAGCTTTCAAACTTCGTTTATACTTTAGAATTACCCGACTCTTGTTAAAGAGCCGGTTTTTTTTGACATATTAATGTTTTGCCCAAGGTGAAGCGCAAGATGTTTACAACCTGGGCCGTTGGCTCAGTTGGTAAGCAAGCTTGGCCAACTGATTATTTTAGGGCCGTTGGCTCAGTTGGTAGAGCGCTTCATTTGCAATGAAGAGGTCGGGAGTTCGAATCTCCCACGGTCCACAGCGATTGGATGTTAACTATTGGTTAATTAGTAATTTTGTTTACTAGTGATTAACAGTTAACAACTAATTGAACACTTTAGTACTTTGACAACTGAAGGATAAGAAACTTGCCACACGAAAGCGTGTGGTAAAAAAATTGCTACGTAGCTAATCGCTATGTAGTAATACGCACAACATTAGTAAAATGTTGTGCAAGTAAAGTGTCTACATAACCCTTTGTCCGGTTATGTAGAATGATTAGAAATAAGGCCGTTAATTAAAACACTACTAGTATGTAGTGTTGTAAGGTTTTTACATTAACGCAGATAGTGGATGCCTTGGTCGTATTTTCCGAAGAAGGACGTACATAGCCACGATAGTCGACGGGGAACTGCTACGAAGTTTTGATCCGTCGGTGTCCGAATGGAGCAATCCCACCAATTTTATTGGTGACTTCACAGAAAAATTATTAAATTTATTTAATTTATATCTGTGTTTGAGGGAACCAGCTGAACTGAAACATCTAAGTAAGCTGAGGAATAGAAATCAAAGAGATTACGTTAGTAGCGGCGAGCGAAAGCGTAACAGACTAAACCTAGTCCATACTTGTATGGTACTGGGGGTTGCGGGAGCCCAATGTGGGACTATTTTTAATAGTAGAACAATCTGGAATGGTTGATCAAAGAGAGTGAAAATCTCGTATACGAAATTAAAAATAGCTCTAGGGATTTCCCAAGTAGCATGAGACAAATATCTTGTGCGAATCCGGGGGAACCATCCTCCAAGTCTAAATAAAAATACGAACCGATAGTGAACTAGTACCGTGAGGGAAAGGTGAAAAGAAGGGTGAGACACCCAATGAAATAGAAACTGAAACTATCTGCGGACAAACCGAGAGAGCATTGAAGCAATTCTTTGTGATCTCGTGCCTATTGAAGAATGAGCCTGCGAGTTCTCGCTTACTATTTAGTCTAAGACAGTAATACTGTCGAGGCGAAGCGAAAGCAAGTATGAAAGTGCGAAAAAAATAGTAACCGGGAGACCCGAAACCGAGTGATCTAACCTTGAGCAGGGTGAGTCCTTGAGAAATCAAGGAGGAGGCCCGAACCCGTTATCGTTGCAATGATATGGGATGACTTGTGGTTAGCGGCAAAATACCAACCGAACTCGGAGATAGCTGGTTCTCCCCGAAAGGTCTTTAGGGACCGCGCCATGGATGTTATTAAGGGGTAAAGCTACTGGATGAGTCATCGAGGGAAACTGAGTTGATCCAACCAAACTAAGAATACTTAATAAATAAAGCATGGTAGACAGTCATATCGGGCTAAGCTGATATGGCAAAAGGGAAACATCCCAGATTTTCAGCTAAGGCCTCTAAATCCATTTTAAGTTTGTAAGGAAGTTTTCTCTCTTAGACAGCTAGGAGGTTGGCTTAGAAGCAGCCATCCTTTAAAGATAGCGTAACAGCTCACTAGTCGATTTGGAGAGGGAGCGCCTAAGATTTATCGAGGATTAAAAATGGTGCCGAAGCTAGAGATTTGATTTTAGATTCGTCTAGGATCAAGTGGTAGGGGAGCGTTCCATATGCAGTGAAGATGAACTGTAAGGTTTGTTGGAGCGTATGGAAGTGAGAATGCAGGCATGAGTAGCGTACAAGACGGGTGAGAATCCCGTCCGCCGAATACCCGAGGTTTCCGTCGCTAGGTTCGTCCACGACGGGTTAATCGGTACCTAAGGTGAGGTCAGTTTACTGGCGTAGCCGAAGGACAAGTTGTTAAAATTCAACTATTTTTTATGGATCGTTATTAACTAGGGATAACCGAACAGGAATATTGTAGCCCCTTATTGATTGGGGTATAAGTTGTAAAGCAGTTCTGACTAGAAAATCTACCAGAGCGTTTTAACCTGAGCAACGATGTAAATTCCGCCGCGAGGTGGGAGATTATAAACATTTCAGTTTGCAAGAAAAAATTCGTAGTGAGAGCCATAATTAGCCGTACCGCAAACCGACACAGGTGGGTTGGTAGAGAATACTAAGGCGATCGAGAGAAGGATCCTTAAGGAACTCGGCAAAAAAACTACCCGTAACTTCGGGAGATGGGTTTCCTATTCGTAATAGGATGGGAGGCACCTAAAGTTTGCTGACCGACTGTTTATCAAAAACACAGGTCTGTGCAAAATCGAAAGATTAAGTATACAGGCTGACGCCTGTCCAGTGCCGGTAGGTTAAAGGGAGGGGTGGTGCAAATTTATTTGTACTTGCTCTGAACCAAAGCTCCGGTGAAACGACAGCAGTAACTATGAACAACATTGTAGTTACGTAGGTATCGAATCCTACCGTCTATAATGACGCAAAACTTGGCTATATGCTGGAATATCCGTGAAACCGTAACTTACGTTGATTTAGAATCAATGAACGGTTGAAGTATCTGACGCTACCGTGTATTATTTATATATGGTGACAATGCGATCAGTGCGGACAATCAGCAGGAAAGGCCTAAATGAGGACAACATAGGATATTTCATCTCTGGATTTACTGAAGGAGAAGGAAGTTTCAATATATCATTACGAAAGAAACCTGATTACAAATTGGGTTGGCAAGTAGTATTGAGTTTTAATATCTCACAAAAAGATGTTTCTCTTTTGAATTTGATTCAAGAAATATTAAATTGTGGAATTATTAAAACAAGAAAAATTGATAATCTTCATTCTTTTGATGTTACCAACGTAGATGACATAACTGAAAAAGTTATACCATTTTTTCAAAAATATCCATTACTTTCAGAATCAAAGAAAAGAAATTTTTCTATTTTCTGTGAAGTTTCTAACCTTGTAAAAAGAGGAGAACACAGAAACGAATCAGGACTTAAAGAGATTTTAAATCTTCGAGAAAAAATAAATGAAGGTAAAGGTAGAACTAGAAAATACAGTATAAATGATGTTTTTCCAATTTAGGAATCCCCAGAGACTACACGCCGAGACTCAGTTTTTATCGAATTGAGTATGATATAGTCCGACCTCATTAAGCGATTATGAGAATTTGATCTAACGAATCAAAATTAACATTAGTGAACTGTTCTAAGGTAGCGAAGTTCCTTGCCAGGTAAGTTCTGGCCCGCACGAAAGGCGTCACGAGTTAGCAACTGTCTTGAGGATTCACTCGGCGAAATTGCGTTGGCTGTGAAGACGCGGCCTAATCCCACTTGGACAAAAAGACCCCGTGGAGCTTTACTGTAGTTTGGCATTGTCTTAATAATTTTTGATCGTCTAGTATAGGAGGGAGCCGTTAAAAGCATCAGTGTAATACCTCCCGTTAGAAATTATTGGACTTACTCATTTCCCCTGAAGACGGGGAAGGGAAAAGTGCTAGATGGGCAGTTTTACTGGGGCGGTACCCTGCCAAAGTGTAACGCAGGGGCACAAAGGTTGGCTTGCTACGGATGGAAATCGTAGTGTAACTGCAAAGAGATAAGCCAGCTTGACTGCAACACCGAAGGGTGAAGCAGGTACGAAAGTAGGTCTTAGTGATCCCCCGATCCTTCATGGGAGGGACGGGGCTTAACTGATAAAAGCTACCCCGGGGATAACAGAGTAGTCGCGCCCGAGAGTCCATATCGACGGCGCGGTTCGCTACCTCAACATATCGGGGTCTTCTGAAAGTGATTTCAGAATGCTGTGTTTAAATTCAACCAGTAATTTAAACAAAAATTCAACTCATAACGGTGAAACCTTATTTCATTTCGTATTATTTTCGGATAATATTAATATGAAAGGGTAATACCGTGGGAAGTTTATCGAGAGTTCAGAAACAAGTAATTTTAGGTTCAATTTTGGGTGATGGTTACATGAGAAAGAAAACCAACGCTCATTTGCAAATAACACATTCTTATAAACAAAAAGAATATGTTGATTGGAAATACGAAATTTTAACAGATTTAGTATTAACAAAACCCTCTAGTTATAGAGGAAATGCAGATCGGATAGGTTATAGATTTTTCACCAAATCAATACCAGAATTAACTAAATTTTACGATATTTTTTACAAAGGAAAGGAAAAGATAGTTCCGAAAGGAATTGTTTTAACTCCAATTACTTTAGCTATTTGGTATATGGATGATGGCAACAAAAGTTATAGAAGCTGTTATTTTAATACCCAAAAGTTTAGTAGCAAAAGCCAAGAAAACTTAATGGATTCATTAAGTTTAATTGGAATCAACTCTAGGCTAAATAGAGATAAAAAGTATTTTAGAATAAGAATTACCACAGAAAGTACAAAAATACTTTTTGGAATGATAAAGAAATTTATTATTCCTAGTATGTTGTACAAAATCTCGATATAACCCCGTATCGACTTGTTCCGCTTGAAGGAACAGATGGAAGTATTCCATAACACGTTGACATCCAAGATGTTTTAATTGGATGAAGGTATAGTCAAGCTATTATGTAAATAATATGGTTTTTTGCGATGTCGGCTCATCACATCCTAGGGCTGGAGAAGGTCCTAAGGGTTGGTCTGTTCGCCCATTAAAGTGATACGCGAGCTGGGTTCAGAACGTAAATAACATTGCGTTACACATTAGTAATAATGTGAGTAAATATCGACTAAAATCGGTGAAACCCTAGATTAGATTCGTCCGAGTCTAATTGGGTAATACCGAGGGTAAGACAAAATCTTTTTAGATTTTGTATCCCGTAGAGACTGATTCGAAAGAAGAGGCATCAAATTAATTGGTGCAATACGTCGACGCCTATTAGAAAGACCTAGGAATATGGTTAAAGTAACCTAAATTTCAGGAATAGGATGAAGATATAGTCCATGCAACTAGTAATAGTTGAATAACATGCGTGAGACAGTTCGGACTCTATCCAGTGGGATCGTTCGAGTTTTGATGGGAGTTGTCCACAGTACGAGAGGACCTGGATGAAGGAATCCCTAGTGTGCCGGTTGTGTCATCAGATGCAGCGCCGGGTAGCTACATTCCTAAGGGATAACCGCTGAAAGCATCTAAGCGGGAAGCCCACCCAAAGATTAGAACTCGTAGTCCGAAAGGACGAGAGACCCCCGAAAGAATATCGGGTATAACCGGAAGTAGGTGGAAGCGCCGTAAGGCGTTAAGCTTAACTTTACGGATTGGTCGAAGAAAACCTTACAACATTGTATACAAGGTATATGGTGTTAACGATTAACAAATGTTTATTCAAACTTTGCGTAGCAAAGTAGTGGATAAACCTATTATTTCTAGTATAAAATTATCCTTCAGTTGTCAGGGTATTTAAGTCTTGGTGATTTGAGCGTGGTGGAACTACCTGAATCCATTCCGAACTCAGAAGTAAAACGCCATAGCGCGGACGATAGTTGTGGGGCAACCTACCGCGAAAATACGTCATCGCCAAGACTTAGGTACTCTGATAGAATACAAAAAAGAAAGGTAGGACATGAATTTTGGCAACAAAAACAAAAAATAAGCAAAGCTTGGCCAGCAAGACTGGCAATTCGACATCTAAATCAGTCACAATGGCTGATTTGTTGGTTAAACATAACTCTTCTATTAAAAATCTTTCACTTGGACAAAGGGTAAAAGGTATTGTTATTCAGAAACTTTCAAAATCGCTAATTCTAGATATTAAAGGAAAGGCAGAAGGTGTGGTTGCTGAAAAGGCATTTGTTGAAGCTCGCGAGTATATTTCAAAGTTAAAGGTGGGGGATGAAGTAACAGCAGTAGTTTTGGTTCCAGAAATGAGAGATGGTTCAACCTTACTATCTTTACGTGACGCTGTTTCCCAAGCCTCATGGAAAGGTGTTGAAGAAGCCTTTAAAAATGGTACGGAAGTTGCAGTATTGGCAAAATCCTCAACCTCTTCAGGTGTTTCAGTTGATGTCAATGGAATTAGTGGTTTTGTTCCAACCTCACAACTTTCAAAAGAATTAACCGCTGATATTGATAAACTAGTTGGTAAATATTTTAAGGCTAAAGTTATCGAAGTAGATAGACAAAAAAATAAGTTAGTTCTTTCTGAAAGAGAAGTAACGAATGCAAAAGATATTGCAGAAGCCAAGAAAATATTATCTTCCATCAAAGACGGAGATTTGTTCGATGCAGTGGTTACCACGGTTGCAAATTTTGGAGTGTTTGCAAAAATCAATTTTAGTAAATCAGAGATAGAGGGTTTGGTTCACGTTTCAGAAATATCTTGGGGCAAAGTAGCCCATCCTTCAGATGTGTTAAAAATTGGAGACAAAATAAAAGTAAAGGTAATTGGTACCAAAGATGGAAAACTTGCACTTTCTATTAAAAATGCAACCAAAGATCCATGGATGGAAGCTGATAAAAAGTTTAAAACAGAAGATAGACTTTCTGGAAAAGTAACAAAAGTTACAGACTTTGGTATTTTTGTTGAGTTAGAGCCTGGCATTGAAGGCCTTGTTCATATGACAAAAATTGCCCCAGGAAGAAAGTTTTCAGTGGGTGATGAAGTAAAAGTTTATATAGAAGAAATTGATACAAAGTCAAGAAAAATTGCGCTAGGTTTGGTCTTAACTTCAATTCCTGTAGGCTACAAGTAAAATATTGTAAATAAAATTTTGCGTGATATAATCGCTGTATGGCAAAAAGAAAAGAAGTTCCTTGTTTAGTATTAGATCCAGATGGTAAGATATCGATAAATTTAAAAAAAGGAAAAGAATCTTTTTATGGTCATCCAAAATGGAAATGTACAAAAATAGAGTGTAATATTAGAACTCAAAATATTTTTGGCGAAATAGGTGCTGCCTATAGACCCTTGAATGTAGGTCTTGGGACAAGAAATGGTACACATGGTGTTATTTATTGTGAAGGTGCTGGAAAAGGTGAAAGAAGGTCTTCGTAATAGTATATAATCTTCATTATGTCTAATACTTCTATTTTTGTTTGCCAACAATGTGGTAATGAGTTTTCAAAGTGGTTGGGAAAATGTACTGTTTGTAATTCATGGAATAGTTTGGTTGAATCTGCAAGAATTACAGGAAAATCAAAGTCAAAGAAGGCTTCCTCAAAGCTTAGTGAGCCACAAGTTATGAAACTGACTGATATAAAAACCAGTCAGATGCAAAGAATTTCAACAAATATACCTGAACTTGATAGGGTCTTGGGTGGTGGTCTGGTTGCGGGCCAGATGGTATTGGTTGCTGGAACCCCAGGTATTGGAAAATCAACAATTTTACTTCAACTTGCAAATAATTTAAAAAAAACAATTTATGTTTCAGGAGAAGAATCTGCAACTCAGGTTGCAATTAGGGCAGAGAGATTGGGGATAAAAAACAAAAACATAGACTTTTTGGAAAACACTGATGTTGATAGTGTTATTGATCAACTTTCAAAATCAAAGGATGGTTTGTCTGCTGTTATAATCGACTCTATTCAAACGATGTCCACGTCTGACCTTTCTGGTATGGCTGGTTCTGTGGGTCAGGTTAGGGAAAGTGCAGCAAGACTATTAAGGTTTGCCAAAGAAAACAACATTCCCATGATCATAGTTGGTCATGTAACCAAAGAGGGGACTGTTGCAGGGCCATCAACACTTGCACACATTGTGGACACAGTATTATGGTTTGAGGGCGAAAAGACGTCAAGCTTGAGGTTACTAAGGTCTGTAAAAAATAGGTTTGGGGCCACAGACGAGGTTGGAATATTTCAAATGGAAGACAAGGGGCTTAAGTCTTTAAACGACCCAGAGAAATTATTCTTAGAAAGAAGTAAAACTGCTGTGGCTGGTTCAGTAGTCTCGATCCTGGCTGAGGGTTCAAGGTCTATCCTAGTAGAAATACAATCATTAGTTGTTCCCACAAAAATGGCCTTTCCAAGAAGAGTTGCACAAGGTATTGACTCAAAGCGACTTGAGATGTTGTTGGCAGTTCTTTTTAGACGTGCAAACGTTCCAACATATGATATGGATGTTTTTGTAAACATTGCAGGTGGCATAAAAGCCAATGATACATCTATGGATCTTGCTATTTGTCTGTCAATTGCTAGTGCATTTTTTGATAAAGCACTTCCTATCAATTTTCTTGCAGTTGGTGAAGTTGGTCTCTTGGGAGAAATTAGGCCAGTACAATCACAGGATAAAAGAATAAAGGATGCAAAAAGATTAGGATTCAAAAATACAGTAACCTCAACAGACTTCAAATACCTCTTCCAAGTTATAAAATCATACTTAAAATAAAAACTAATGTAGGATCGGTTCGGTATATATTTTATCTAGGTTATCCAAAAATATTTGGCAATTAACATCTGGGCTTTTTGCGATTCTTATCGCTGCATCGATATCTACAAGGTTTGCGCCTGTTGCTATTGACAATGATGCCGCAGTGTCGAGTTTTGCATTTTTAAATGCGGATACGCTTATTATCCAATCACCAAATAGTAGTGCACCGTCTGGAATATCAATTCCAGTATCAGACAGTAAGCGTTCCCCAGGTGTTTTGTTTAAATTTTGCCCTGAAGATATAAATCCAGGATTTAGTCTGATTACCCTTGCTTTTTTTTGAGCAAACTCAACATACTTGGCCCTTTTGCCGTCTGTTCCAAAATTAAAATCCTTAGCCCAAACATGTCCAACTTCAATAAAAACCATTGGAAAAGAGACTATATTTTTGGTTATACCAAGCATAAAACCTCTTTTTTCGGGTGATTTATCCAGCTGACAGACAGCCGGGGCAATCTTTTTAGCAGCAGTAACTATTGGAGCCACAACATCTCTCATTTCTTCTTCGGTGATAACCGAGTAAAAACGTAATCCTTCTTTAAAAGTTTCGTTTCCACGAAATTTATCAACTAGTAATTGTTCAGTTCTTTTCACTGCAAAATCTTTCATAATTTGCATATGTTACACCATTTGTAATTAATACACAACTTATCCACAATTTATTTCCCCAAATATATAATTATATAAAGTCCCGAAAATGCGGGACATTATATATCAAAGATACTATAAGCTTACATAAACTCAGCACACATCTTTATTATGGGGTTTGACAAATGAAATAAATAAGTATTATACTGTCACTAGTTTAGTTTTAATCGCACGATAAAAGCAAAAAGAGCATCGTTACCGCTGGGTTTTGTCCCTGCTAAGCAGGGGGACTCGCCACGAGTAGAGATGCTCTTTAAGTTAATAATTTATCTTAAGGACAGGATAAAACCTAATAATGTAAGACAAATCATAATTAGACTAGTGTCTAATTAAAATCTTGTCAATAGTCTTTTGGTCCCAATAGGCTCGGGACAGACTTTGTTGGTCTTAGGGAAGGGTGGTGTGCAGGGCAGGTATACTACCCTTTCCTAAGGTTAATAAAATCTTCTGCCCACATTATTTTACGTGTCATCAATTATACATTAAATGGATAAGGCAGATAGAGCATTTATAACAGCATTCAAGAAAACCGCGGTCTACAGACCTATGGATGAATTGAACGCTGATATGCCATGCTCATTTAAACAGATGTTCCGTCAGTATGGCGAGAAGGGTGTCATAGGATTAAACATAGCTATCATTTTAGCCTCACTTCTTCTTGGAACAGGGCTAGCAATAAAATACAAATCATTAAACATCACCGCATCAACTGGAAATGCCTGTTATGATGACTGCCGAGGTGAAATGGGTAAGGGTAGAGTTTATTGCAACAACCTCTGTGGTACAAATTATAATTATTTAGGTGGGAACAATAATAATCCAGGACAGGCTGGATGTGCTTTGAATGAAGTAAGATGTAGTGTAACTAATCAACAAGGTCAATCAGTTTCAATTTGTGCTCCAAACACTGCAGCGAGTTGTATAGAGGCAGCAATTGAACAGGGAATATCTGTTAAAGTTGGTGGTGGTGGAAGTGGAAGCGGTGGTTATAGATGTGTTGTGGGCCAAAATGGATATAGTACTGGCCAGTCTTGTGTGGGATATAACTCTGTTCAGGATCTTGGTCAAGGTAGACCACCTGCTTGTTTCTGCGGAACAATCCAAATTGATGGGGGAGATTATGCTGGGACATATATGAGTACTTGTGGTTGCAATAATGAAACAGACACTCCTGCTCCAGTGTCTACACCAACGATAACACCTACACCTAGCCCAACACCTAGCCCTACGCCCTCTCCAACACCAACTACGACCCCTACAATCACACCAACCGTTACACCTACTCCAACACCAACTACGACCCCTACAATCACACCAACAAGTACTCCAACTGTTACGCCAACTGGAGTGCCAAATTCTTGTAATGGAACATGTGGCAGTAACTTAAATTGTCAAGGAAATCTATTTTGCTATATTGATAACGGTCAATCCTCAGGTTTTTGTAGAAACCCATCGTGCCCTAGTGCAGCTAGTTGTGAATGTGATAGCCCAACTTCACCACCAGTGCTTGGAGTGACTGCACCTCCAGTTTTACCAAAAACAGGCTTTAATCATCTCTTTGCTCTGTTAGGCCTTGGTGGACTTGGATATTATTTGATAAAGTTAAGGCGTTTTAAATGAGATCAAACGGTTTAATTTACAGTAGTGAGTGGGGCAAAAATTCAGGCCAAGTTTATATATCCATAAGTAAGTTTGGTAGGTTCTTGTATCGTGCCACAAACGTTATAGGAGGAGGATTGCTCGGATTTGCAGTTATTGGAATTACTTTTAGTTTTTACCCTGTAATTAAAGAGGAGTTTTCATATAGATTTAAAACAGATACAGAATCAAGCAGGTTTGGTAACATGCTTTCACAAATAACAGCAGAAAACAGCGCAATAATAAAAGAAGAAGCTAACAATTTAGGTATTGACCCATATTTTTCAGTTCATATTCCAAAAATTAATGCTAAGGCAAATGTTATTTCAAATGTTGACCCTGGTAAAAAGGAAGAATACATGGAAGCTCTACAAGATGGAATAGCCCACGCTAAGGGAACGTATTTCCCAGGTCAAGATAAAAGTATTTATTTATTTTCTCACTCAACAGATTCATTTTTAAATTTTGCTAGATATAATGCAGTCTTTTATCTTCTAGGTAAGCTTGAAAAGGGAGATATTATAGAAATTTACTTTTTAGATAAAAAATATGAATATGAAGTTACAGAAAAAGTAATTACTAAACCAGAAGATATTTCGTGGCTACAAAGAGAGGGGAGAGGTGAGGAATTGATTTTACAAACTTGTGACCCCCCTGGGACAACATGGAATAGATTGGTAGTAGTAGCCGTGCCAGTAAAGTAAACATCCTGTAGTTAAAATAAATTAAGACTCATAGTTTCGAAAATTGATTATCAACATGTTTCGGAATAATATTTATACATGATTGCTTATCAATCAAAAATTTCTAGGATAACAGGATCAAATGATCGTGATATACATAAGAAAGTAAGGAGACTGTTTAATACAATTGAAAAACAGACGAAAAGAAAGCCATATCTTAGATCTCCTTATTTTAAGAAACAAAAAGTATTTTTTGATTATTTTTGGGTTCATTTAAATCAAAAAGGAAATACGGAAAGGATATCAAGACTAAAATATTTTGAGTGCGCGCTTGATTTAATTGCCAATTCAAGAAACAAACCTTCATCAAGAGTAAATCCAAACAAGAAAAACGAGATTTTATATAGATTTGGAGGATTGACAAAGCAAAAAGAATTATTTTTTGTACAAATTAAAGAAGATAAAAAGAAAAAGAAGCTTTACTTCATGTCAGTATTTTCAACAGGCGATTAATCAAAAAAAGGCCTCCGCTATAGTGGAGTGTATAAACTCCTCGCCGAGGTCCTTTCTTAATTGTTATTATATCACATTTTGTCAATTGGAGTTTGAGGCTGGTGAAACAAAAACGGACACGTGCTAATTTGATGATATTGCTATCAAATTAACTTAACGTGTCCGTTCATAAAAAATAATTCAACAAGAGAATTTCCCCCAAACAATTTGAATTCGATATAGAGCATCAACCATTAGGTTGATTTTTTCAATGGATTGTAAATAAACAATCAATTGGATCCATCCGAATTCCTTTCAATAATTTCTTCAAGACCCTCGCGAGGTCTTATCGTTCCCGCGAGGGTCTTTGTTTTGTTGCCGAAACGTTTACGGGATTCGAACGCTATATGTTCCAACACGTCCGGCATACCAGTTGGCGACTGTGTAGTCGTAGGAGTCAAGGAAGTTTCCAAAATATCCTTGTTCCCAGAAATACACTGACATATCGGTCGCTGTCATTCCGGGGACGGTGATGATGCTTCCGTCCTTGACCGCCCAGCTGCCGACCGAAACCGAACAAACGGAATAGTGAACAAATTCGCTGAATTCCGTTTGAGTTTCAATCTGTAGTTTGCCATAATACTCGGCGGGAAAAACGTAGACAGTCCCTTCATCTGTATTGGTTTTCGTGGCACCGGTAATATCTTCAAGCGGTGTTTCATCAACTTTGAGACCAAAACTTTGAAGAGCCACAGCAACGATGAAGCGATCGCAGTCGCTGAAGCAGTCTTTTGTGTTGCCGTGGAAAAAGACCAGCTGGCCTGCTTCGACTACTTCGGTTTGTCCTTGCCCGCAGTTTGCGCAGGTTTTTGGCTCGCGCGGGACCCAGCGGCAAGCGGGGTCGTTGGCGTCGAGGAATTCCAAGCCCTTGACTGTGCAGAACACTGGTTCTTCAGGTGGAGTGCAGGTTGGGTAATCATCCGCGCCATTCTCACACACTGGTTCTTCAGGTGGAGTGCAGGTTGGGTAATCATCCGCGCCATTCTCACACACCGGTTCTTCAGGTGGAATGTAATAGCTCCAATGACTCAAACCGCATGTTCCTGCAGGCTGTGGCCACGAGTCAAACAGTCCGCCAGTGCAACCCCGACTATTATCACTTCCGGCTTTGAAGCAGTAATCCGTCGCACCACTGACAGGGTATTGGGACAGGTCACTTGAATCGACCTTGGTCCACCCACCCCCATTAGGGCAAGTTTCTTGTCCAGCGGCGGCAACAATGCCGACCACTGAAGTCGAAAGGATGACGATCGTCAGGATCGCCAAAAAAACATGAATCTTTTTCATTTTCTTTACCTCTTTTGTTTGAATTTTGTTTTTTCGCGAAAACACAAACTTTCTGACTAGCCCGAACGGGGTTCCTTAGTTCCCATTTTTGATTTAGGTTAGCCTAGCTGGGCTCGAAATAATTTAATAATCAAGCACAATTTGGCTAACCCAAATTTTTAATTTTCTCTTGTTAAATTTTCAAAGTACTAAATTACAAACAAAAAACAAGGGTCTTGGTCAAAGCAAAAAGATTGACTAAACCTCTGCTAATGTATGAGGAAATATTATAGCATTTATACTCAAATGTCAATTACTATGAGGTATAACGATTTTGACAAAGGTGGGTGAAATTTATTTCATTCTTGACATTAGTTCAAAAGTCCATATAATCAAAATAGTTAAGTTAGCTTCGTCCAAATTAATTTTTAATTCATGCAAAACGACGAGCCAGTACGAACATCCGATTCAGTCGGGAAGACATACGAAAGACGTATTCCTGATGCAGATCTCCCAACAGAGTATGTTGAGGGCGTTTTAGATATAGCCCATGAGGGTAGTGGTTTATTGCGTCCAAAAAACTTCACAGGCAGTAATAATGATATTTACATTTCAAGCTCACAAATTAGAAGATTTAATCTTCGTGTGGGGGATAAAGTGGGTGGCCAGGCCAGAAGACCAAAGGAAAATGAAAGATATTGGGGACTACTTAAAGTTGAAAAAGTCAATGATATAGAAACTGAGGAATTTTTGAAAAAAACTAGGGCCAACTTTGATGAGTTGATGGTTATTTACCCAGATGAACAGCTTAAAATGTCAACATCTGAAGATATTTTAACAACTCGTATGGTTGATTTGGTGGCCCCTGTAGGTTTTGGCCAAAGAGCTTTAGTTGTTTCTCCTCCAAAAGCTGGAAAAACTTGGCTTGTTAAGGATTTGATTACAGGAATTGCTGAGAATTATAAAGAGAGAGTTCACTTAATGGCAGTTTTAATAGGTGAGAGACCAGAAGAAGTAACTGATATACTACGTCATTTGCAAAAAGTGACAGATGGTAAAGGAGAAATAGCCGCAAGTAATTTTGACGAGGCTCCAGCTGACCAAACAAGAGTAGGAGAACTAGCTTTAGAAAGAGCAAAGAGACTGGTTGAAGAAGGCCGTGATGTAGTAATTCTTCTCGATTCTATTACAAGAATGGCTAGAGCATATAACTTGGCACTTCCTACGTCGGGTAGGACATTAACAGGTGGTTTTGACCCAGTGGCGCTATACCCAGCCAAAAAATTCTTTGGGGCTGCCAGAAAGATTGAAGGTGCTGGAAGTCTGACAATTATCGGAACTTGCTTGATTGAAACAGGTTCTAGGATGGATGACTTAGTCTATGAGGAGTTTAAGGGTACAGGAAATATGGAGCTTCACTTGACCAGAAAATTAGCAGAAAAGAGGGTCTACCCTGCAATTGATGTTAGTAAGTCAGGCACGAGACAGGATGAACTTCTCTTTGGGAAAGACAAGTTGGTCAAGGTAAATACACTTCGCAGAATGATTGATATGTTAAATGAAGATGAGAGAACAGAAACACTTCTAGGCAAACTTGCAAAATCAAAAGACAACGATAAATTTTTAGACTCCTTAAAGACTGCATAATTTGGTACAATGTCTTTTACCATGGAAGAAATACTTGCGTTTGTTGATGAGTTAAAGCTTTTTTTTGCCGACCTTGGTAACTATCTAGGCAAAAAACTTCATATATCATTTTTACGGTTTGAAGAAAGCAAGTCATCTTTTGTTACAGCCCTTTATAAGCAAAGGGGTAAAATGGCAAGACAACTGATACATACGGGAATGGCTGGTCTAGCTGGAGTTGGTATGATGATTGCTCCAGTTATTGCACAAGAGTTCCCTGGAACTTCTGTTAATCCTTGGGAAGTTGAGTCAACACCTCAAGTATTGTCTGCTACCACAGAGACGGGAGCTATTGAAACATTAGTTTCTGAGAAGGTAAGAGATGGAATTAAGGAATATAAAGTTGAAGAGGGTGATACCGTTGCATCAATATCTAAGAAGTTTGGTGTTGATGCAGAAACTATTAGGTGGCAGAATAATATATCGGGAGATAAAATAAAAATAGGACAAATCATCCAAATTCTTCCAGTTTCAGGGATTGCCCACAAAGTTAATAAGGGTGACACTGTTTATTCAATTGCTAAAAAATATGACTCTGCAGCTCAGGCCATTGTAGATTTTCCATTTAATACATTTAGTAACGACGAAACATTTGAATTAGCCATTGGACAGACTGTAATAGTTCCAGATGGAGTTAAACCACAGGAGATAATAACAAATCCAAGGATAAGACAATTAACTCCTGATGCGGGATCGGTTGTTGCCTCTGGAAGCTTTGTATGGCCAACAAACGGAACAATCTCTCAAAACTATGCTTGGTACCATCCAGCAATTGATATCGCCAATAGAGCATCACCAAACATTTTAGCTGCAGATTCAGGAAGGGTTACCTATGCAGGATGTTTGGCCTATGGTTATGGTTGTCACGTCAAAATTGACCATGGCAATGGATTTACCACACTCTATGCCCACTTCTCACAATTATTTGTATCTGTCGGCCAGTCTGTTTCAAGGGGTAGTGCAATTGGTAAGATGGGTTCAACTGGAAGATCAACAGGAATACATCTTCATTTTGAGGTTATGAAAAATGGAGTTAAACTAAACCCATTGACAGTCTTAAGATAACTCAATACAATTTAAATATATATGGAATCTGCCTTTTTTCCTTGGAAAAAGTATTTAGGTTATACTTTAGCAGTTTTACTTCTTATTTTTGTATATTCCTGGATTACTTCACCTATGATTGTGTCTGTTACAGGTTCTGGAGAAGTTACAGCTGTTGCTGAAACTGCAACAATGACTTTTACTCTTTCAGTAAACTCCGATAGCCCTCAAAACGCATTAGCATTAGTCAAAAATTTGGCAACATCCATTAAACAGAATCTGGCAACTAGTGGAATACCAGAAAGCAGTTTGTATGAGTCGCAAGCCACCGTAGTTCCAGCCTCTGCGGTGACAGTTGGGGCTACGGGTTTTCAGGCAGTTATATCAATGGGATTAAAAACAAACCAGATAAATAATCTTGATGCAATCACAAATAGTTTGTATTCTCAAGGTGCTTCAATTGTGTCGCAGCCAATATTAACAGTAGGGAACATTGAAGAGTTGGAAAAAGATGCATACAATTTGGCAATTAAAAATGCCAAGAAAAAAGCTGGTTCAATTGCATTATCCAACCTAAAACCTATTAGAAAGATTGTTTTAATAGAACAATCCCAGACCCAGCCATCTTCAACTGTTACAACTAAAGCAGATATTGCATCTCAAGTTGAAATGAATATCTCTCCAGATGACGGTCTTATCAAAATCTCCAAGGTTGTTTCAGTTAGTTATAAAATGTGGTGATTTCAACTTCGTTGAAAGCTCTGGCTATTGAAACAAGCAAGCTGGGACCTTACCAAGTTTGCAACTTTGTCAACAAAGTTAGGTGGTTAGTTGCAAACTTTGTATATTTTAGTATTTATCTAGCCACTAAAGGGGGTTGATTATCGGTCAGGGTGCTGAAACATATTTGTTACATTTTGATTGAAGCTTCAAGAGCTCATCATTTAATTGATCGATATAGGTCTGTCTAACTGATTGTTGCTGTACAAAAGGAAGTATGGCGGGACTTGCTGCAACTGCTACAAAGTAATGAGGTTGATCCCACTCATACGGGTGCGCAATTCCTAACTCTTGTGCTTTAATTTGTGCATCAGTATTGATTTTACACTCAGGTCTATTTGGATCGTAGCACAACTCGTGCAACACCCCTGTCTTATTATCGATAAAGTAGTGCACATCAAAACACAATCCACTTTGGTGACAAGAACCTCCTGCTGTTGCGGCTTCGTTTCCATAAGAACTGCTGTATGCATCTTGGGTTTCGTAAGATCTATAAGCAGAACTTATAAACGGAGAATATCCTTGTTCGTTTATCCATGACACCCACTGTTGAACGGGGTCGACAGCTTCTTTAACCATCCAAGTATCGGTCCATAGAGAAAATCTTGCACCTTCGATTTTGTCATTTACAGCAACAACATCGGGTACAAAAGATTCGTCATATCTAATTCCCGTATTTGCTCCTACTACAGATGTATTTAAAAGTTCTAAATTCGAACATTCGCTAGGTACAGATTTTTTTGAAGGGTATACTATCGCAGGATTATTTTTTATAATTACTTCGTTGGTTGATTTGTAAGAACTTCTCTCTATCTGGTCTGGGGCGCCAGCATTTTCATCTACTTTTTGATCATTAAGCAAATCAAAAATGGGTGAGGTAATATTTTGCCAGAAGTCGGATAATGCTTGTTTTGTTTCATCTGAAACATAATTTTCCCAATATTGATATCCTCCATATGTTGCACCAATAATAAAAAATACTGGAGAATATCTATTTGTAAATTGCGTTAATCTACTTACATTTGGGCTTGTGATGAAATCATCTACATTCTTACTTGGGATATTTATTTCGATTGTTTTTGGCAATCCTTCATCTCCAACATCAAGAACTCTTGGGGCAGTTGGGGTCATATCATCAAAATTATTTATATAAGGATTCGCTTGGTTTCTAGCATCAAAAAGTATAGTTCTTATTTCAAAACCTAGCTGATCTAATACAATTCCTATTGGACCCTTACTTAATATCTTATTATCAATTTCGTCCATTATTGTTGGATCTAGACCATACTCTAAGAATCTCACTCTTGTATTCTCTAAGTTTGATCCTGCAATGTAAGTATCACCGCTATAGAAATTGAGTGTGTCACGAACAGATAATTCATATTTTTGTTTTAAGGTTGGATTTGTTAGCCCATCAAACCAGTCTTTAAGTTTTGAGTTGAAACTAAGTTCAGTAGATAGATTTGTTGGTGTGCTAATAACATTGTCGTCTGCGACGGCTTTTACCTGTTTTACTTTTCCGGCCGCTTCTGTTCCGTCAAATAATACAAAATTGTGATTTGCATTTGCGGCATTTACACCGCCTTTTGTTATAACACCATCATATCCCGAACTGTAAAGATCGCTATAAAATTCTTGACTATTTGTAATATCAACATTCCTTGCATCATATATCTTGTATTTTTTTTGTACGTTCAAGTTAACAAAAATATCCGCTTCTGTAACTGTATTTGGTGGGACTAGGGTAAAATAAGCAACTCTTGGATTTTTTCCGTCAGGTGTGAGGATTTGATAGTTGCCTTGTATGCCATTCTTAGAAACTCCGTCTATGTCTGATTCACTAGCTAGCCTGTGAAATATCAAGACAGGTTCTTCTTTAATGATTTTATCTACTATATGATTTTCTATTTGTAAATTTTGTTGACCTGCCCTTACTTTTTGTAAGTAATCTGATTCATTATATTTAGTTGCCAACTGGTCATTATAGAGATTTATAGCTTGACTTGATGGTAGTTCTGAATTGTTTGCAGGGCTGACACTGCCAAGAAGTCTGCCAAAAGTATCATCAAACCAATTTCTAACTACAGGTAAAAACCCATCAGTTGGGGAGTAGATTTTTTGTTGAAACCAATTTGTTGGTTCTATTATAACTTTGCTTTTACTCTCCATCTCTTTTAAAAACGAATCCACTTCCCTGTATTGTTGACTAAACATAGGATTTTGATTTAACCCCAATTCTTCAATAAATCGTTGATCGAAGTTTCTTGCTCTGTATTCAGATGCCCATGCATCCAAAGGTGTGTCCCTAATAATACTATCGTATGCTTCGCCAAATTCGTGTCCTAGTGTTTGGAGTTGTATTAAAACAGCTTCGTCATACGTAAGGCCGTGTATCTTTGATACTTCGGATGGGTCTAGTAAAAATATTTTGGCGGTTCCATTCTTGTAATTAATTCCAGTTGTTCCAAGATCTGCAGTAGGGCTATATTTTTTTAGTTCTTCAAGAGACACAAATTTATATGTAACATTATCACCAAAGAAGTTAAAAATGGTTACATCAAGTTCTTGTCTACTTATTTTACCAAGCGAATAATCAATAATTGCCCGTTGGGGTGGAGAAAAGTCTCTAGGGCGAGCGTTTGATAAATCGATTACCGTTGGCGGTGGTCCGCCATTTGCAATGGTATATTTTTCCAACGTTGGTTTACTGGGATTTATACTGAAGCTTTCGTTGCCAATGGATCGCTTTACACTTTCTAGGTTTGGGACATTGGGGACGTTTCCGTCGTTGATACTAATTTCCAAATTAGATATGCCTATGTTTGGAGCATTGTCAATAATAACACCATCTATTATATTTGGAGCATCAATATTAGTAGATGGCGTGTTATTTCCTCCAATCATATTTTCTAACCAGTTTCCAATTCCACCCCGTGAGTTATTTGGAGTGTCTGGGGTGAGGGCTGTAGGTGGGGTATTTGCAGCTTGGGCCATGACATTGTTAAGATTAGTTGGTGAGCCATTAGGTAATATTACAGTATCAAGTGTTGTGATTGAGACATCCCCTGTAAGGGGGCTACGAGCAATAGTATTGGTCAAATTATTTATGGTTACATCTGGAAAACTTAAATTAACTCCAGCATTATCTAGGAGTTTTGCTAAGTGAACACTTGTTGGGTTTGGGGCTGGTAAAACAGTTCCTGGACCAAAACCTAAGGCTCCAATACCGTCACTTGGGATGGTAATTTGTTGTGTTGAAGTATTTTTTGCTAGATCACTCATACTCGGTACTGTGGAAGAAGGTAAATATTGACCTATGTTGTTTTCATCAAAATTGACAAATCTTTTTCCGTCTAAGTCAACCTTGTCAATAGCACCACCTGGTATATTATCTGGTAACGCACCAAGGCTTGGACCATCCAATTGCATAACAGATCCGGCGAAATTTGACCCCGGTAGGTTTGAAATTGCTCTTGCAATATCAACCCCACCTTGTCCAACATCAAAAACTAAACCTCCCCACGCAGCTACACATCCAAAATCTGATGCAAACTGTCCATCACCACATGATTGAGTTATATCCCACGCATCTACTCCAATATTAGCTAGATTTACACCAGTATTTACTATGGTGGCTGCTTGAATCCCTCTCCCTGTTTGAATTGCTCTCGTTAACATTGCAGAGGTACCAATATTTGTCCATCCAACACCTGTCCATATAGCATTATATGTGCACTCGTCAGACCCTGGATTTGTTATACAGACATCGGCTGTAGTTCCGGTTTGCATTGTTGTCATACTTGCAAAACCTAATGATATCGCCTGAGCTCCAGTTAAGGCCCCTGTACCCCAACCAAATGGGCTTGCAATTATGCCGGCTAAAGCAGTACCAGTTTTCCAAGTTGTACAGAGCTAGCTACCTGTTCTGCTCCGTATCCCGTCATTTGCCTCATACATCCATAGCTTGCACTTATTCCATTCTGATCAACGCAAGCTTGGACTGCTTCTTCTGAGCTACTATATCCAAGCTGTTGCCATTGAAAAATATTGCCTGAATCAGAAAACGCTTGCAAATATCTCCCTATGATTGGTGCATTATATACTTGGTTCAACTTTTTATTACATTCTGCTGTCTGATCGTGGGTTAGTCCTTCACGGTTACAATCAGCAAAGTTGTTTGTCTGTTGCATATTTACAGTTGGTTTGGCCAACTGTGCCACGTCTTTTGTGTGCAAACTTTGTGTTATGGCATACAGTATTTCGGTGGTGTCTGCATTATTAATTGTAGATGTAACAGTTCTTAAAAATCCATCGCCTAGTTTTTCTACAGTTGGCCTGTAAGTTTGGTAGGCAACTGGTATGGTAACAGCATCAATTACTTTTTGATCTTGGTCTTTTGCAATTGTTGTTAAGTCACGTGTTGTTCCTGAATCATCACGGTTAACTTCAATGCTAACAGATGTACTTGCTATGCAAGCTCCGTTTGTACAACCATTCTGGCAATTTTGACTTACCCAGATTCCATTTTGAGAACAAGTTCTTAATGTGTTTCCACTACATTCTTTTTCTCCGCTGCTACATTCTTTGGTGCTAACTGTTACAGAACCAGTAGATGAAGTTGAACAGGACGTTGATGTGACAACTACCTCCTCACTACAAGTTGTTGTTTTCCATATTTGACAATAGACATTGCTTGGGCAGTTACTACCATCACCACAAAAAGAGGAAACTAGTGAGACATTACAAAAACTACCTTCAGTGTTATTGCTCTGTTGACTTATCTGATTTTGGGCTTGTTGTTGAACCTCTTGTTTGTACGTTTCCTGTGCGTATGATGGTACATTTTCAGGTTTGACTTGGCTTAAGGATCCTTCTCCTACTTTCCATCTACCGTCTGATCCACAAGTTGCATAACTTCCGATTCCTCCATAGAGAACAACATCACCAGCAGAATATTGTTTTCCGTTGGCATCACAGGTGGTACCGGTTGAGGATGTTGTGCTGTTCGTGGTGACTGCAACCTCCTCGCCCTTGTAGTTTATATTTACACCACACTGGTTGTTACAATAAACTCTACCTTTTTCTTTTCTACATTCGTCAAAACAACTGTTACCTGAAGCCTTTTCTGAGATATTTAGGGAAAAATTCTTGTTTGTAGTAACTGCAGTACCCACAATTAAAGTAACAACCAAAAACAAGACACTAATAATACTCAAAGGGTCAATAACACCCTTAATATATTTTTGAGATTTAGGCATTAATTCATTATATAATAGAATATGGGCTGTTATCACAATAAAATTGTGTTGACAGCTATGTTTGGGCTGTTAGTACAGTGGTAGTACACATCATTCGCATTGATGAAACGCCAGTCCGATTCTGGCACAGTCCACTTAATGTTTACTCTTGTGGGGGTAACTCAACTTGAGGCTCTATAATTGGTTCAGGTAGAGATTCAGGTTGTGTCAAAGACTCTATTTTTTCCAGTTCTTTTAGTGCTGTTTCGTAGTTTAGATCATCTTTGCCCAATAGATTTAAGACTATTTGTATATTTTCCCTTGCTTTTTCTGTTTGCCCTGCCTCTTTATATGAAATTGCCAAGTTGTAATATGAATTAGCATAATCTGGTTTTGCAAGAACTGCCAACTTAAAAACTTCAATAGCTCTTTCGTAGTCACCAAGAGAGTGGTAAAGTCCGCCCAATCTAATTCTTAATATTGGGTTAGTTGGGTCAAGTGAAATTGCTTGTGTAAGAGTTTGGATTGCAAAAGTGTCAGCACCTTGTGCAAACGAAATTATTGTCTGATAGATATTTGAGAGAGCATCCCAGTTTGAGGATTTATTAGGACCAATAGAAACAGCAGCCTTACCTTCAACAATTGATTGTTGAATTAATTGTGATATTGTTTCTTTGTCTTGGTCTGTTAAATCTTCTTTTCTAGCTATATTTTCAGCTAAAGCCAAGTTAATTCCTGCTGACAGCTGGTGATATTTGTCTGAATATGGGTTTATCTTAACAGCCTTGTTAATCAATTCAAAGGCCATAACTCCTTGGCTGTTACCAATTTCTTTAATAGTCTTGTTAAATAATAGTTCTGCATAATATGCACGTCCAAATAGATAACTAGCCCCAATTAAAATGAAAATAATAGGGGTAACCAATAAAACAATTGCATATCTTTTTACAAAGAAAGCAACTTTACCATCTTTAACCTCTGCACTTAATGCAAGAAATAAAAATAAAAGAGGTAAGATTGACATAGATAGGGGAAGACTAATAAAACCAAGTGAAAGAATTGCAAGTGATACAAATAATGAATTTTCAAACTCAGGTTTTCTAAATGCAAGATACATTAAGGTTAAAAGAGTAACAAAACCTAAAATACCTGTTTCAGTAAATAAAGTTAGTAATGAACTTGTACTCTGGGTATATTTTAAATTCCAGTTTGGACTCAAGTTAAACGCAACGGGTCTAAATTGATTAAATGCTTGTAAGTAGTTTCCTGGCCCAGAACCTAAGAGGGGACTTATTTTTAATGAATCGATTGCTACTGACCAACCAGTTTTAAAATCTAGTATTTTAGGAGTAGTTTGTCTATTTGGCAAAATTAAATAAATTGAAGTAGAAATACTAATCAAAAAGACAACAGATACAATTAGTGAAAGAATCTTTTCTGAAATGTCAGTTTTGTTAAAAGCTTTCTTGATCAATATAGGAAGTAAAGCTATTAAAAAGACAATTAAGTTCAAGGTACTACCTAGGGGGTTAAAAAATTGTAATTTAATAACCTCTGGTAGTTGTGGAATTAGGTTGGTTATACCTAAAAATGAGGCAATTTGAATTGTTGATACCGTCAAACCAGATGCCAAAATAACATTTACTAAATTGTTTTTATCCTTTTTACTAATTTGGTTTATCAAAAAGTAGTAGATACCTGCAATTAATACAAAACTTGCAGTACCGGGCAAAAGAAATGCATCAACTTTATTTGCGCTAGAGAATAGACCTGAAAGTAGGATAGCTACCATAAAAACTATAACTGCAAAATCAAGCTTGCTGGAGTTAAATTCAACACTTCCCTTGATAATTGACTTAGTAATTTTTAAAAGCACTAAAATTACTACAGACAACACTCCTAATAATAATTTAGGTAGTTCAAACGCATTTTCAAAAAATGGAAAGAACAATAGGGGAAACAAAAACAAACTTATATATATAGTGTATTTTTCAATAGCTGTTAAGCTGGATTTAATATTGTCTAAATATTTCATATTTTATAAGTGTAACAAGATTTTTTTAATTTGTCTTGTTTAAAACTGCCTCAAGTTCATGATCATATCACTGCAGCTCGATTATCCACCCCGTAAAACGGGGCAGGCTGGTTAAAAACTTTTCAAAAGTAAAAAATCAGAGATGCTTAAATGCTTAATTCCATCTGTGTTTCCACTTGCCATACTATCCATTGATACTACAAATTTAGGATAATTATCCTTGATGCTCAGTAAATTACCAAATTCTCTTGCCCTGACTTTTTGAGAGGACAATAAATATGTCACTTGAACATAAACCCTTTTTCCTGAATGCTCTCCGACAAAATCAACTTCTGTTTTTCCTAATTGACCAACGTAAACAACATATCCTAATTCGATAAGTTTTGAATAGACCAAATTTTCAAGAATCTTGTTAATATCGGTTTGCTTAAAATTTGAGACAACATGTTTTAAACCTAAGTCTTCAAAATAATATTTTTCGCCAATCTCAAATATTTTTTTGCCTACAATATCGATTCGCTGTGTTTTATTTATAAAATAGCTTCCTGTTATAGACGATAGATAATTTAATACAGTATTTGGCGATAGATTGATATTTTGAGATTTTAAAAAGTCGCTAATCTTTTTGGCAGATACAATAGAGCCTAAATTATCTGACAAGTATTCAATTAATCTATTTAAGAAATTGATATTTCGAATTGCATACCTTTTAACAACATCTTTTAAGATTACAGTGTCATAAACACCCTTTAAGTAGCCATAAACTTGGTCGTCATTTAGCTCCAAATTAATTAGATAGGGGAGTCCGCCATATTTTATATATTTTTCCAAAGATGGGTTGTCATTTTCCAGCTTATGAAACTTCAAAAATTCACTGTAAGACAAGGGATGGACTCGAAATTCAATAAATCTCCCTGAAAGTTTGCCTGCGATATCAGATGATAACATTTGGCTGTTACTGCCTGTTAAAAATATGTCAAACTTTTTGCTTGAAAAAAAGCTTCTAATCGCTTTTTCAAAATTTTCTATTTCTTGTACCTCATCAATAAACAGATAATTCATACCTATCTTTTTTAGAGGGGTAATATATTTAATAAGATCGTGATAATTTTTAATCTTGTCAAATTCATAGCTTTCTTTGTTTATATAGATGATATTTGCCTTTTTGTTATTATTTTTAATAACATCAATTATTTCAAGCATTAAATAACTTTTCCCAACCCTTCTTTGGCCAGTAATAACTTTGACGATATTTTTACCAATAAACGGCCTTATTAAGTCAATATACCTATCTCTAGTCATATATATTTTATTTGTATCTAAAACTTCTGTATTTTTTATCATTTCTTTTAAGTATAACTATAACTTTTTAGTTAGTCAAGACGGGTTCACTTTCTATTGATTCCAGTTCAATAATCCACCAGTTAAACTCAACGTCTGATTCGAGTGTTTCAGAAAAACCAACCTCAAAGTAACCAGTATCTTTAGATTTTACATATAGCACTTTGTTTTGTGTAGAAGCTATTGGTGTTATATAGATTAGAGTATTAAGAGATACTTTGTTATTGTTTATTCTAACCTTCCTTGTGTTTGCAGGCAAAACTGCTTTTCCTGCTGTTGCATGGTGGTGATTATTAACTTTTTATAATTAAGCGATTAGGATTAAATATATCTTTCCAAGTCATGAATCTGCCGTTTTTTTTCAAATCACTATCCAATTTTCTATCAACTGAGTAATTTGAACCAATGTCATAATCTGGGACAGTAAGTGAACCAAACCTCTTTGCTAATGTAAGTTTGTTATTTTCTGTATAGATCATTAAGTACGATGGAATTGGATTGAATTTGTTTAAAGCTAATAAAGCATACATAAATTTACTATTAGTTTCTCTTGCTTGTGATGATCCGCCTCCACCTCGGTGAGCGTATTTTTTATTACCATCTTGCCAAATGAAAAGATTATCAAATAGTGTACGCCAATCAACCCAATTCAAAGGTTCAGGAAGATTGTAATATCTTTCCCTTTTATATTCACACCGATTTTTAAATAATTTAGTATGATTCTTATTTTTTAAAAGAATCTCATCTTTATATTTTGGTTCAATTTCTTTTTTAAAAATTAAATCATCGTTTCGATCGTACTTATCTAACCAGCTTCTATATACTTCATTAACTTCATCTTCTCCATATTCTTCATATAGTTTTTTAAAAAGTAGTTCATGATAAAGGGTTTGTATAGGAATTTTAGTTAATTTGACATATTTCTTTTTATGTCTAAGTTCCCATTTTAATCTTTCGATAAATATCGAAACAACATAAGGATTTTTATTTTTTATTTCTTTGATAATTTCCCCGTGGTTATTAAAATTTTCAGGAGACCAAAGAACATCCTTCAATAAATTATGATCAAAATTAGAAGAAAGTACAGTCTTTTTATTATTTATATAAATATGATTCACGGTTTTAAAGATATGTCCAAGGAATTACAGTAATACGATCACTTAATTTGTATGGTTTTTGATCCGTTGTAATAACATATCCTTTTTCTAGTTTGTTATCATCTAAAAAAGTATTAAGACCAGATAAATCTTTTAATCCGATGTTTTTACCTGACTTAATTTCTATAGGAATAACTTTGTTATTAGTCTCAATGATTAAATCTACCTCAAGACCACTTTGTGTTCTCCAATAATATAATTTAAAATCACCTTTTAAATTTTGCCTTCTAAACATTTCTAAAATTACAAAATGTTCAAATAATGAACCTCTGTCAATATTGGTTAAATTTGCTTCAAGTGGAATATCGGCAACTGCATTTTTTACACCTATGTCAAAGAAATAATATTTCGGCGTTTTGACAATTCTTTTTCTTGCATTTTTAATAAATGGAGGTAATTGATGAATTATGAGAGTATCTAATAATATTTGATAATATTCTTTAACAGTAATTACTGATATCCCTGTTTGGTTTGAAAGTGAAGTAAAATTAGGGTTACCTCCTGATTCATATGCTGCAAGTTGTAAAAATGAGCTAAATAAACCTAGATTTCTACTTATGGCTTCAGCTCTAATTTCTTCTTCTAAGTAAATTGTTGAATAACTATGGAGTAATTGTTTTCTTTGAGGAGCGGGGATAGAAACAACCTCAGGAAGAGAACCATAAACCATGCAGTCATTAAGGCTGAAATTATTATCTTTCGTAATAATATTTGGCAATCCTATTTCTGGAATATAATTTTTGATAGTTATGCCAAGCTCTCCCCACATAAGTGGGTCAAGATGTTGAAGGATTAACCTTCCCGGCAGAAGGTTTGCATGCGACCTTCTCAATTTTCGTGCAGAGGATCCAGTTAATATAAATTTTTTATGATGTTCATCAATTAGATATTGGATACTATCAAAAAGTGCAGGAACTTTTTGAATCTCATCAATATAAATAATATCAGCAGTGTTAGCTAATTCATATTCCTGAATAAGTCTGGCTGGTTCCTTTTCGTAAATGATTCTTAAGGCCGGATTTTGGAGGAGGATTGAGTCGAAATGATGTTTTTTGGACAAGACTTCTCTTATTAATGTCGATTTTCCAACCTGACGGGGTCCAAGCAACAAAATAGATTTGTTGTTTTTTAGTGTCTGATTTAGATTCCTTGAAATATGCCTAGTATATAAATACATGTGTAAATCATATACCTACCTATATGATTTGTCAAGAAAAACATATCTCATTCATTAACAGCACTAAATACCTTCTAATTCAATAATCCACCAGTTAAATTCAACGTCTGTTTCTAGTGTATCAGAAAAACCAACCTCAAAGTAACCAGTATCTTTAGATTTTACATATAGCACTTTGTTTTGTGTAGAAGCTATTGGTGTTATATAGATTAGAGTATTAAGAGATACTTTGTTATTGTTTATTCTAACCTTCCTTGTGTTTGCAGGTAAAACTGCTTTTCCAGCTGTAGCATTTGAGTTTATTTCTCCTTCTACGATTGTTGCAGATTCTGTAGCAGTAGTATCAATATTATTTGCAACAATTATATTATTAATAGTTAGGTTACCTGCAACTTCAACATTACCCAAAAATTTAGTGTTTCCATCAATATCAACTGTTATTTTTCCTGCCATTATTTCAAGTGGGGTAGCTGCAAGAGATTGAATTTGTAGTGGCATATCAAGTGACTCTATTTTGTTGACAGTTAATAGGTCAGAGACAAAAAGTGATGATATTGCAGCTTGACCTGTAACATATAAGTTGTTTGCTTGTATACTTTCTGCAATCAAGTTAGTAAATGTACCATCTTCAAAAGAAGTATCAGTGCTCCAATTTTGACTTTCTGCCAATAAACTTTGGTTTGTTTCAACCTCACGCAATAATTCTTCAATTTCTGAAAGTCTGGTTGACTCAATATCATCTGCATATAATGTTCCTGAAATTGTTGCATCACCATTTACCGCTAATTGATTGGATTCAACAGTACCTTCAAAGTTTGCATTACCCAAAGAGTCAATTGATGCTACTTCTTGATTATCTTGTCCATTAATAACTAATCTTGCAGATTCAGAAGCTGAGAGATCAATGATTAAACTAGAATCTGCAATTGGGGAGATGATATTAGTTTTAATCTCTGGAGTAATTATGCCTGCAAAAATACCAATCTGGGTAACTACTCTTTCTGTAACCACATCAATTAGTTCTCTGGTACTATATAGATAACGGTAAACTCGACTCTCCATGGACGTTGGATTTGGAGCGTAAGAATTATCAATAATTATAGTAATTGTGTCTTTTCCAGTGTTTGGTTCCCAGTTTTCAGTTGCTTTACCAATTGTACGGTCTCCAGCCATAGCTAGGGTGGCCAAACCCGGTGTTTGGGATGAGGTTAGTTCTGCTCCTGCAAAAATAGCAGGGGAGTTAGGGTCAATTTTGACCGGAATTCGACCAGCCAAACCCAAAAGCCTTCTATTTTCGGCTTCAATGCCTAAAGTTTTGCCTGCCTTGGTAGAAATAGCTCCAATTAGATTTGGGTCGTTAATTGATTTTGCCTTAGTAAGTATAGGAACACTAAACTCATCCATTTTTCCGGTTATGGAAACTAAGTCTCCTGCACCAATTGAGTCATCATCAACTGTGTACCATTCTGCCAAATCAGCGCCAAAAACTACGGCATCAAGACGTAATTCCTGCTCTTCACCGGTGTAGTTATAAAGGCGGACGGTGTTGGTGTCAACTTGCTCAATTTTGTAGCCATCGTTGTAAGTAAGATATACATTTTCCACTTGAGGCTGATAGGAGTTGTTGGTGGTGGAGAGTATGATCCTATACTGTAAATACTCGTTCGGGGTAGAAGTTATTTTGGAAAAGTTATTATCAGTTAACAACTTTTCAGCTCTAACATTATCAATATATATAGTATTTGAGGATGCAATTAAGTTTGTAAACCTTAATTTTGTAATAGCATCTCTTGCACCCGATTGTATGTCAGACAAATCCCAATATACCTTTTGCCAAACGTCAGCTGCGTCAATTTTTACAAACTCTTCCTGTTCCGTGCCGGCACTTTCTCCCATACCCACTTTTACAGTACTGCCAGTTTGCGAAGCTCTGATCCAAAAAGTGAGATAGTCGTAGCCGGAAAGATTAGCTGAAGTGATGGTGTCTTCAGCGTAACCACCATTGGTAGAAGAAGTAAGCTTGGTGAGATTACCGGCAGTTGCCTCATCTTCATCTTCAAACTGATCAACGTTTCTGGTGACGTCACCATCGGCCACAGTCAAGTTAGTACCTGTCCACTCGGTATGGGTATTACCATCACTTAAATCAAGGTAGTTGGAGGTAGCAGTAAACGGTTTCCAAGCTTCCCAAGTTCCGTCAGTTGGGGACAGGGTAGAACCACTTCTGGTTTGGAAGGAAACTTTACTATATGGCACAATTGGAGTTTCCCACCTGATTGACTCAAGACTGGCTGAATTTGGGGTGCTTATTACTTTACTGTGATACAAACCATAGGTATGGTAGCCAGAGAGTGATGTGTTGGAAGCAGGGGAACTAGTTCCAGAAATCGATGACGAGTATTCAATTGCGATTCTGCCACTTCCCCCCGCTCCTCCGTGACTACCGGCGTAGCCACTACCAGCACTTCCACCCGTAGCGCTTACCAGGGAAGATCCCAGTGTTAGGTTCTTGCCCATTATTTTGACGGAACCACCACTTGCCCCACCTCCACCTGTTCCGTGTGTAACACCGTTTGAACCCGCATTGCCGTTGGCCCTGATAGAACCGGTGACAGTAATATTTTCTGCGCTGACAGTTACTATTCCCCCAGCAGTACCGCCCGCACCACCACTCCCGGACCCCGTACCGTCTGAGTAACTTGCCCCACCTCCACCGCCAGAACCTAAATAAAGTTTTGCTAAGGTGGTGGAACCGTAGGTAGTACCAGCCAGTGTGCCGTAGGTACTTGTGTTACCAGCTGTGCCATATGATCCTCCTCCACCGCCCTGTCCTCCATTGTAAACGCCTCCGGCGCCACCGCCGATATTATTATTACCCGAACCTATGGAATTCAAATTTGTACCAACACCATTTGAACCATTAGTCCTGTTTGGTGAAGGTCCGCCAGCTCCACCGGCGTAACCTAAACCGGTAGCGTGGATATTCCCGGCTACGGAAACTGTGCCAGTGGCTCTGAAAAACATCACACCGCCCTTGGCACCACTAAAAGCCGACGGAGTAAAGTTCATGGAGGCGTTGACGGTGACATTGTTGTAATTGGGAACTCTTTGGATCATAACTAATTGGTTGGTTCCACTGGTAGTGCCGATATTTGAATCACTACCGGCAATGTCACCGTAATAATTAAGCTTTGAGGTTTTGAAGGTAATAATGTTTGATGAAACACTTAAAATTCGAAGAGTTTCAAAGTTTCCGACATTGTCATAGGCACTCACAATTCCTTTTAAGTTGATAAGTAATATCTCATCTCCGGCAGCAAGACAACCGCTGGCAGGGGTAGTGCTTAAAGTAGCAGTGGTTGCAGTAAGGGTAGTTACCGAGTAATTCACCGCATCGCCACCGTCGGCACAACTTCGGCCGGAAATCAGGCTGGTTGTATTTATATTTGTGTTACCTGAAACCGTAATATTCCCATCTCCACCTGTGCCGGTATCGATAGCTGGAGTAATCTCAATATTTGTCAGTTTAGTTTGAGTGCGGGTGAGATTGCCTGTGGTAGTATATGAGTTACCATTGCCGGAATTGTATAAGTCTGTAATTTCAGCAGCAGATAATTTTTTCTTCCAAAAACCTACTTCGTCTATTATGCCATCAAAAAAGAGTTCTTCGGTTGTATATCGAGCTCCAATTCTAAAGTTGGCTACAGTGTCAGATACAACACCAGTTTCTGAGGCTGAATCAACTGTGCCATTGTTGGCTTGGATACTGCAGGTGTCGGCTGTGGCATCATGCCAAGCGGTTAAAAAATACCAAGTCGCGGTGGAAGGAGCCCCGAGGTTATTAGCGGTGGCAGTACAAACGGTAGTGCCAGACGAATTGGCAAGAATAAACTCAAACCGGCTTGAGGTGTTGTTGTAATAGAGCTCATATTCTTTGACGGATGAACTCTCTGACTTGCTGACGATAGTTCGGTTAGCTCCTGTGCTTTCTAGGTTCACCCAAGCGCTGATGGTGAAATCAATGTCTCCTGTTGAAAGTGAGGTGTTGTCAGTAATTTCAAAAAATTCACTATTAGTGCTTTCCAAGTCTGCTCCATTATTAACTTTACCCGTACCTGAAGCGGTGGTGTTGTTGTCTGTCAGGTTGTTACTTCCATAACTATCATTACGAGTGGTAGCGCTAGATCCAGCACTGGCTTCATTCATTGTCCAGAAGCTGATTAAGTTATTAATAAGGGTACCTTGGGAATCAACCAAGAAAGTTTTTGCAGAAGCATCATCAAATTCGTTTTGAAGTGCATGTTTTACGGTTTGGGTGGAATTGGTGATAGTTTTCCAAAGACCTGTTATTTTATCCTTAATCCAAGCCGTTAAAGATAGGTCGTTGGTATTTTGGTTGTGGGCAATTTCAATATAGTTTTGATTAGCGACAGCGGCGTTGGTTTGGGAATACTTGGTCATATCCAGGGCAATACGATGCCACGCACTATCAGATCCATATAAAAAGAGGTGGTCAGTAGAAGAACTTCCTGCTGAGTTATTATCATAAAAAATTGTTCCTTCAATAGTATTAGTAGTTGAAGAAATATTACTTGCTAGAGTTATGGCGCCATCGTTGTGAATTGTAAATTTAGTAGTTCCAGACGCACTTGCTGTAAAAATATCTCCACCTTTGTCATTATTAACCATTAAGGCTGCCATTCCGTTATTAACTGTGTTGTTTACCCACCAGACACCATTGTCTAGGATGTTGGGACTATTAACTGCTGAAGCATCATCTGCAAATATAATAGTTGCAGTACCATCTGGGTTTGAAATTATTCTTCCATCTAAATATAAAACTCCATCAACTTCCAAATCTCCACTGATTAAAACGTCATCTGATGTAGTAAAACCATGTCCTGTTGTCGCTGTTCCAAATCTGGAGTAGGCAACAGGAGAGGTACTACCGACTTGTAATGATCCGTCAAGAGCAATTCTTGCACCAGTTGGATCAACTAATAAATATCCATTTGAATCTAATGTAAAACCAGAATAAACAGTTCCGTCAGTGTAAGTTAATCTTAATTGTTCACCTGATGTTGCCAGAGAATCAAGTTTTGCATCTGGTCCAGTTGTCCCAATACCGACGTTGCCGGCAGAGGTGTCAACATAGAGTTGGTTGGTGTTAACAGCAAAATCACCGGTTGTGGCAAGGGAGACATTGAGGTTTTGACCTGCAGTTGGGGTCAGAGTTAATGACCCACCTGTTCCGGTGCCAGTTAAAGTCATTCCGCCTGTCGATCCAATTGTACCTGACCAGTAGTTACTGGCGTCATATCCAAGTCTAAGTTGTTCCGTCGTTTCGTTTATGGTGAGTTTCGCCGTAGGCGATGTCGTCCCAATACCGACGTTGCCATTTTCTACAATCAGCCCATAATTATTAGTAGCTCCTGAAGCAGAGAAGTAACCACCGATATTAATTGATGTTGTTCCTGTGTTGGTGACATTTGAGTAAAGTCCATATGCAGTGTGTGATGCATTGGCGTTAGTTCCACTTCTTATAATGTCTAGTATTTTAGATGAACCACTTGCTCCACCTGCTGTAGAAGTAGAGGAGAGGTCAAATAATGTCCCTGTGGTTAATGAAGATGAAGCAAGAGAAAAAGCATCTGCTGCTGTGACTGAGTTAAAAGTAAATGCAGTGGTGTAACCTGCATGGGCTAGGGATAGATTTGCAGTTGGGGTTAGTAAGTCTGACCAAACACTACTTCCACCCCCACCACCTAAACTACTAAAATCAGTCACACAGTTTGTTTCTCCATCACCTGTACAAAACTTGGTAGCTTCAATTGTCCCATCTGAGACTGGTGTTCCAAAAGTAGAAATTCCAGAAGTCACATATAAATCAGCCCCAATAGTAGTTAATCCTGTTGAGTCGACAGAAAATTTTGAAGTTGGTGTTGCTCCTGATAGAAAATTAATAAAATAGTAACCAGTGGCATTACTGGCAATTGTTCCTGCATATAGTGATCCAGAAGTTATGTTTGCATTTGTTGCATTTACAAAACCATTTGCACCACCACCTGGTGCTGCTCCTTCAAAAATTAGGTCAAGAGTTCCAGTGCCATCTGGATTGATGGTTATGATACCGTTTGATGTATTTGGAGTGGTTAAGGTTAGTGCTTGTCCTTCTACTGCAAAGGTGCCTGAAGTAGATTGTATTTTAGGTGATGCGGAAGCTAAAACAACTGTTCCTGTTGAATCAATGTATGGAATTGTAGATGTTCCTGTCCCCGCGGGAAAGCCTTGTAGCGTTTCTGAGTTAATAGCATATGCAACTGTTGCAATTTGTATTCTTGGTGTTGCTTCAGCGTCTGTTCCAACGGTTACACCTAACCAAATGTCTGCATTTTCACTAAAAACACTTGAAGCAATTTCTGCTCCACAAGATGAACCAAGTAGGGTTGAAAATATACCATCTTGATCGGGTGTAATTGAACAAGTTCCAGAATCCCAAAGTTCAGTTCCCCCGGTTGAAACTGCGTATAACTTAAAAACCATATTTGTTGCTACAGTTTCCGGGTTTCCTAGGTCATCAGTTAACCTTCCTTGAAAGGATAAAAATCTGTTTGGTCGTTCAAGAGCGGTAGGGAAGGCAAGTGACCTGTCTGTTGAGTAGAAAACCTGATCATATACCGCATAACCTGAAAGTGATGAAAATAAAATTAAAATTGCGATATGAATATAACTTGCAAGTGGATATGAATGATACTTTCTGTACCAGTTTGGTCGGTTGAAAAACAAACTTGTTAAAACATTCTTTAACTTAGGTTTATTAATAAACTTTGAAATTATTCTTTCTTGCCAAGACTTTGAAATTGTTCTAAAACTAGACACATTTTCAACACCACTCATAAAGTTACTACCAGTGAAGTTTGAGTAACTTCTAAGTGTTGAAAGACGCCTATTTAAAGTTGAAAGTGGGGTAGTAAGTCTTTGTGAGTTAATATACTCCCTAATTAAATTTGAGCTAACCTTGCGATCACCAGCCCAAGTTAAAAAATTAACAATATCTGATTTGTAGTATTTTAAAGATTTAAGGGAAACTCCGTGTAATTTTAAATATCTTAAAAAATTTTCAATAACTTTGGTTTTGTTTACAACTTCTGAATTATTCATTTTCCGCAATTTATATAATAGGTTCAGATTATACTGATTATACCGACCTGTACTAATATTATTATATACCCACAGCCTGTCAAGAGGCTAAATGTTAATGAAAATAGTATATTATTAAATATATGTTTCACAGATAAAATAGTTTAATTTCCGCACAGTAATTCTACTACCAAATATATCAAAGCATCTTATATTTATGTATATAGTTTACAATATTACTATTATCGGGTTGAATTATTTGTGCCTAATAATGCCATTATGGTTATTTTGCGGAAATATGCGGTAAATTATTATTGCGTTTTTTAATTTATTTTAGCTATCGGTAATTATTCAATTTCTGTAAGATTTGCAGGAATTAGATCAAGTTTGGTCTTTTATTTTTTGTGCTGTTTTGTATTTGACTTTGGCATTTTAAGTACTTGACTGCTACGACTAATTTGCAGTTGTTTCGTCCCAATTTTATGAGTATATTTAAAGAATGAATGAAGAATCTAACTTTTCCAGTAACAAGTCTAATTTTTTAATTGTAGTAGTCTTACTTGTTTTTTTACTTACTTTAGGGATTCTAGTTTATTATATTCGTTTCCAAACTACAATAGCTCCTCGTGCGGATAATTATAATTCTATTCAAAGTGTTTCAATTGTTAACTCATATGTCTTTGCATCTCCAGTTAGAGCTAAAGCCTCTGGTGACTTAATACGGGTTACAACATTTGCTTTAGATGATAATGGGTCAGGTTTATATGACAAAAGGGTTGAACTGAAGTCTGATAATTCAGGCCTTGCGATAAAAGAGATACAAAGCTTAACAGATGAAACAGGTAAAGCCCTATTTGATTTAAGCTCTGATATTATTGGGACATATACTGTTGATGTTTATGTTGATGGTGTTAAATTGCCACAAAGTTTACGGGTAGTTTTTGACTAATATATGTTTACCACTGCTCCAGAAATAATAAATGATGCAACAATAGGGCAGGTTGTTACCCAACCAACAGCTACACCAACATCATCACCAAGTACTACAACTGATTCAACTCCCACCGCTACACCTGTTTACACTTTCCCTTCATTTAAAAGGTATAGTGATAATTCGTTAATAATCTATGGGTTTGGACCAATTAAATCTAAGGTGTTTTTAAAAGGTTTTGGTGTTTCTGAAGAAACAGTTTCTGATGAGACTGGTTTATTTGTATTTAATAGAATATACAGTCTGACTTTGACTTATCCAGAGCTTTGTGTACAAGCAACTGATGATTTGGGTAGGGTTACGCAACCTACTTGTATCCCAAGCCTACCAGGGAATAGTTCGATACCCTTAGAGGTGGGTCCGATATTGTTGTCTCCTACCGTTTCTTTGAGTAAAAATAGGGTAGTAGAGGGCCAAGACGCAATTATTACTGGTAAAACTACCCCAAACACATTAGTTAATCTTTTTGTCTCCAAAAGTAATGACTTGTCAAAGTTAAGTTTTGTGTCTGAGGTCAATGCATACAGTTTGCCAGTTGTGAACACTACGTCGGATGATGAAGGTAAATTTGAAATAAGCTTGCCAACTGGGACAAAAGCAGAATACAGGATGTTTGCTTCTACTAAATATGGTGAAAATCTATCTGCAAAAAGTAATACACTAACATTTGCAGTAATAACTGATATTAAGTCCCTGTTGGAGAGGTTTGTTAATTACTTAATAACAAACAAAATAATAGTTGTTTTAATTGTAGAGGCAATCCTCATCGTTTTATTACTTATTCTGGCTTTAAAATCGAATAGGAGAGTCCAGAAGCGTCATAATGAAAAGGATTATCTAAAGTTTGTGGAGTCTTTTTAAGAAGCGTTGGAGTATCTACTAGAGTATTCCTTTTTAATTCTTTGAGACAAAAAAATCTTCATTAGTGATTGGTATGGAACATCCTGTTCGTTTGCAAGCATTCTTAAATCTTCTAACATCATTTGGGGAAGCCTTAATGTTACCTTTGCAGTTGATGGTTTGAGCTTTGAAAAATCAAGTTTGACTGGTTTAAAAATGTGAAGATAATCAGTTACACTGTGATTTGCCCAAAAGTCTCTCTCTTCATCCTCGTTTTTAAAAAGGGGGATTGTTGGTAATATTTTTTTACTACGTAGTAGCAAACTCTGTTTACCCTGATTCTTTTTTTGTATCTTCATATATTTTTCTTTCTTTGTTGTATCTAATATTTTATTGAAATGATAAAGTAACTTCATCATTTTTGTACGATATTGTCAACTTGAAGTTATGATTTAGGTAATTTGTCCTTGAATTTATTTTTTAACATTTCTACCTCGTGTATTTCTTCTTCTAGTCTTTTTTCTAATTCCTCCTGTTTGTTTTTTGACTTCCTGCTCATTAGGTAGGAGAGTAGTATTATAATTATGATTGAGAAAATAATCATAACAATAACTGTTACGGGTATGACCCAAACATAGTTGGTTGCAGTCAAAGTCTTGCCTTGCTCTCCATAGCTTGCCACTAAGTCAATTTTGTATCTTCCAAACATCCAAGTCTGACCCAATTCCACTTCATAATTTCTTTTGGCACTTGGAAATATATTTTTATCTTCCAATGTGACCCTTTCAGTTTCTTGTCCCATCCAATTAGTCAATGTTACTTGTCCTTTAGGGTTTATATGGTAGCCACCTTTGTTGCTAATCTCAAAATAAACAGGAATTTTGCCAAACTCAGAAAATATTGGAGATTTAAATATGTCTACAAATGCAGATTCTGTAATTGGGCCATTAATTCTTGTGTTGACTAAACCTACAATTCTTGGTGAGACCAACGATGCTGCTTCTGAATTTGAAGTTTGGGTTAGTTGTCCAGTCTGCTCGAAAATAATTGCACTATATCTTCCTCCTGGAAGGGTCTCTTGGGGTACGTTGATTCTAAAATTAACCCTTAATACCTCACCTGAAGGTATTACTGCTTTAGTAAAAGGTAGTTCGATCCAATCATTAATTTGATCTTCAAGTAAAATGGGGGACCCATCTGTACCAGTAACTATGAAGTCAACAGCCTTAATGTTTCCCGATATTGGTTGATCTGTTTCATTAAAAAACTTAATTTGTAAGTTTTCAGACTTACCTGGGTCAATAGCTACTGTTTGTCTAGAGGGGGCAACGGTCAAGGGTATTTTTGTCTGAGCGTTAGCTGTACTAAATACAAAGTACATAGAACAAAGAAAAGTAATTAGTGATAGAGCAGTTATAATCTTTAGATTGAATCTCATTTTTTTCATATTTTTTAAAATGTTGGCACAGCTGTATATTGTATTTTATTATAGTAATATCCAGCAGGCTGTGTACCTGTAATATCAATCCTGTAACAAACGTAAACACTTGACCCATCTACCGGCCCTCCATTTTCCATTATGTGTGCAGTTGAAGCACTTCTCGATTCTAGTGCTTCCTGATCTGCAAATTGTTTGGCATTAAAAGTATCACCACCAGCACCATCCCAGTCAAATATTGCGTCGGTTCCTGAGGAATTTTGTAAAGAATATCCTAGTCCTGGGTATGAAGTAGGGTCAGAACCCCAGTCCCTATATGTTTGATGTGTACAACCCGTACCGTCACAAACAGTGTCTTGTATACAGTCATCTGCCTCTCCGGCAGCTGCGCCCGTACAAACTTTACCGTCTTTGCCCATTTGATCATTTTGTTCAACATAGACTTTATAACCAGAACCAGCATTTGTTGAAACTGTTATTTGATGGTTGGTGTTGTGTGTAGCTGCTAAATATGTAGGAGACAAAGTTCCCCAACCAACAGAAGTTGCTGTTGTATCGGGTGAACTTGCTGTCCTAGTTATTCCACAATAGGAACCAGAGTCGGCAGTGATACCAGTAATTGTCAAGGAGAGCGACTCATCAACTGTCGCAGAAACAAGGATTCCCTCGACTGGGGCAACTGCAACATCTGAACTATCCAGTGTTGCATCAGTACCATCTCTTGACTTTATGTTTATTTGATATGAATCAGCTTGACCTTGGGTATGCGTGGTTAACGGTGCAGGGTTAATTATTCCTGGAGTTGAGTCAATTGTTACGGTAATTGCACTTAATGCTGCACAAGCTGAAGTTGCACGATTAATTAATATTCTATGATCATTTGTAGCATCGCCTGCAGTGATTGAGGCAACTGTCCAGTTTACATCAGTGCATCCTGTAACTGCTATATCGGTTGTGGCGATGGTGCTGATATCAAATCCATTGGCTGTTGTGCTTGCACCAGTATCAGGTATACCATCATTTGTTTTACCTGTTGAGTCAACTGCTGGGATTGTAATATAAAGATCTCCATTTGCAGGTATTTCTGTTACTGTAGTAAAAGCTAGAGTCAAACTACCGGATTGAGATGCAACTACATATGCAGTTGATTCAAGTGTTGTTGTTAGGGCCGAAGTTAAATTAAAAGTTGTGCTATCTATTATGTTTGCAACACTATAATTAACATCACCTAAACAACCTGTTTCTTCACTTCCTGCAAAACAAACAGTATCTCCAGGGAATAAGTGATTAGTGTTATTATCAGCGTTTCCGGAAGCATCAATTGTCACAGTTGATGATCCTGAAGTGCCTGTTGCAACACCAGCTTTATATGAAAACCTTGCATTAGATAATGTTGCAGAGGCTGATGTAAAGTTTGCTGAGTGTGTTTTGGTTCTTGGTGAAATTAAAATATAACCAAGGCTAAAACCTAACAATAAAACAACAAAAATTATTAATTTCTTCTTCTCCATACTTTAAATATGACTTTATATCTAATCAAAGTCAATAGTAACAGAATTATAATTGCATATATGAATGGAAAGACATAAGTTGTAGTTTCTGACTTATATATTTTTGCCTCATCATCAATTGAAAACTCTAATTTGGTTATCATTTTTCCAATAATAAGTTTTTGTTTAGGTGTACAGTCAACTAAAGACTCTCCATCAAGACAATTTATACTTCTTGAATATCCAGAAAGAATATTTTGGGGGGCAAGCTTTAACATTTCCTCATCATTTATTATTATTTTTCCATTTGGTTTCCAGAAAGAGTTGCCATTGTTCATAATTAAAACTTCGAAACTAAATGGTATGAGTGGGTCAGAAACAAGAGGTGCCTTAAACTTAACAACCTCTGCAGATTTTTTTGGGTTACCATCTTTTGATATGGTAACTAAGATGTTTGATCCTATTTCTGTCTTGTATAAACTTAAGTTATCATCAGTAATACTATTTGGTTCTTGGGATTCAAAAATTAAGGTTATAAAATGATCAGTTTCGGGTGTTGTTTCTGGAGGAGACAAACTTATATTAAATATCTTTTGTTCTTGGTTTTTGATTGTAAATTGATCAGGATTATATCTAATCCAATCGGGTGCAGGAATATCTGTAGTTGTTACATTTCCCATTATGTCTGATGGAATAAAATAAATTAGCTTAGGTTTCAATATTATGTCAGAACCATTATTAGTTAGTGCATATGTTTGTTTAACCTCTTTACCTGGCTGAATAGTCACTTCAAGTAATGGTGGGGTAATTGAAAGTGAAATATTACCTTGGGCAATTGTCTTTTGGTCAAACACAAAGAACAAACTAAAAAAGAAAAATGTAAATACTATATATTTCATATTAATATCCTGGTATAGCTGTAAATGTAATTATATTCTGATATGTTCCTGCGGGTTGAACCCCGCTGACATTAACTTTATAAGTAATTGTAGCTGTTCTCTCACGACCGACATTTATTGAACTCATTATTATGGCTGGATTTTCTGCACTGTTTCTATCAGAAAACTGTCTGAAGTAGTCTGAATTTACAAAATCGGCTGGTATGTCATCACCACTCATATTAAACCCAAAGCCATACCTTGAGTTAGACGTCCAAGTACCCGCAGACGTTTCACTACAAGTTGAGTCACAAAGAGTGTCTATGATAGTGTTTGAACCATCTGATGTTTTTAAAGGATTATTTTCAGAAGCTTTGACTGTATATCCTCCTGCCCCTCCAGCTGAAACAGTTAAGATTGATGTATCTGTTGATGGTGTGCCTGGTGTTAGAACACCAAAATTAATTTGTATATCACTCACGGAAAAAGAAAAAGGAATTATTGAGTTTATGTATTGAAAACCAGATTTGACTCTAAAGCCTGTTGATGAAAAAAGTCCAGGTGCAGTTTGACCTATTGTTGTGTTTAAATAATAGTTGTCAGAAGAGGGTATTCCTGCCCCTGAATTGAAATTTGGAAAAATTATTCGATAATTTTCTGACTGTACTCTTTCTTGTGCGTAAACGAGACTCAAATTAGAAATTATCAGAAAAAAAAATATGCAACAAAACATAAACTTTTTCATTTTTTCTTTGTTTCTAAATTTTGAATTTCGTGGTCTTTAGCTTCAATTTCGTTTTCCAAAACTTTTTCTTCTATCTTTAGTTCTTTGATTATTTCTTCAGCCTTTTCTTTTTTAGTTGTAAGTATTCTTAATGTTGAAACGAGATATATGATCACTGTCATAGAGATCAGGAAGTAAACTATAAATATGAATGAGTAGTGGAAGATGTTAACCCAAGCTATAACTAAAATTGTGGTAACTACGATTGTGGCAATATCAATATACTTCCTAACTCTTAAGTAAACTTCATTTTTCTTAAATAGAAAATGTGAAGCAGTGTATAGAATGATAATAAAGGCAAGTATGTAGAGCATTATTTTTAAGTTTAGTTAAAAAGTAGTAGAATATCAAATATGACTAATGTATATAATCATCGTGAAGTAAGCAAAGCTTCGCCATTTTACGATCATAAAATGGTTGAAAAAAAGTGGCAAGGGGTTTGGGAAAGAGAGAGGTTGTATTCTCCTGATATTAAAAAATTAAAGAAGAAAGATAAATTCTACGACGGTAAGACGAAAACTTCGAAGAAGTTTTACAACCTTTGGATGTTTCCATATCCATCAGCAGAAGGTCTTCATGCGGGTCATGCCTTCGCTTCAACTGGAAGTGATGTAATTGGTAGGTTTATGAGAATGAATGGTAGGACTGTTTTTCAACCAATTGGCTATGACAGTTTTGGAATACATTCTGAAAACTATGCAATTAAAATAAACGAGAATCCCAAAGAAGTTGTAAAAAGAACCACTAAAAACTATGAAAAACAAATGAGATCTTTAGGTCATGGATATGATTGGTCTAGGACAGTGACCACTTCTGATGTTGATTACTATAGATGGACACAGTGGCTGTTTATCAAAATGTGGGAAAAGGGTTTGGCTTACAGAAAAAAGGCAGAAGTAAATTTTTGCCCATCTTGCAAAACTGTTTTGGCTGATGAGCAGGTAATGACTCCAAAACAGGCAGGCAAAGAACCAAAAGATGGCCAAGGTAACATTGTTACTGAAACTGAGGATATGAAAGTCTGTGAGAGATGTGGAACAGTTGCAGAAAAGAAAAGCTTGGATCAATGGTTTTTCAAAATTACTGACTATGCAGATAGATTACTTGAAGGATTAGACAAAATAGATTGGAGTAGTAGGGTAAAAGTTGCACAAAAGGAATGGATAGGAAAGTCTCAAGGGAGGTTGATTGAATTTGAAGTAGTCGGCTCAAAAGATAAACTAAAGGTATTTACCACAAGACCAGATACTTTAAATGCTGTTACTTTTTTGGCAACTTCCAAGTTATATAAAGAGGGTAGTAAAGAAAAAATTGGTCAATTCTCAGGTCAATACGCTGTTAGCCCACTTGATGGTAGAAAAATTCCAATTTGGGATACTAACTATGTGGCTCCAAACTACGGGACAGGGGTAGTAATGGGCGTACCTGCACACGACGAACGTGATATGGATTTTGCTACTAAGTATTCTATTGATATATTAAACAAAGAACCGGAAGAAAACAAAATTGGCCAAAGAAATACAAGTTATCATTTAAGAGATTGGCTGGTAAGTCGTCAAAGATATTGGGGAGCTCCTATACCAATGGTTGATTGTCCTAAGTGTGGTTGGGTTAGCGTTCCAGAAAAAGAATTGCCTGTAGAGCTACCAAATATTACTGATTTTAAACCAGAAGGAAATGGTAGGGGACCTTTGGCAAATCATAGCGAATTTTTTGAGGTTAAATGTCCAAAGTGTGGTGGTGAAGCAAAACGAGAAACTGATGTTATGGACACCTTTGTTGATAGTAGTTGGTATTTTTTGAGATATCCTTCTATTGGGCTAGAAAATGATAGTAAGATTCCTTTTGATAGTGTTATTTCAAAGAAAATGTTGCCCGTTGACCTATATTTTGGTGGAGCAGAACATTCTGTACTTCATTTAATGTATGCAAGATTTGTGAATATGGTTATGTATGATTTGGGTCTAATTGATCATGAAGAGCCATTTCCTAAATTTTTTGCTCATGGATTAATGATTAAAGATGGAGCCAAGATGAGTAAATCTAGGGGGAATGTGGTCAACCCTGATATCTATGTAGAAAAGTACGGTGCAGATGTTTTAAGGCTATATGTTATGTTTTTAGGTCAAATGGATGGTTATCCTGACTTTAGAGATAGTGGTATTGAAGGTATGAACAGATTCATTAAAAGAGTTGTTGGTCTTTTTGAAAGTGATAAAAAACCAAGTAAGGATGATTTGGAGAAGGTTTGTTTCAAAACACACCAAGTAATCAAAAAAGTAACAGATGATATAAGCGAATTTAAATATAATACATCCATTGCAGCTATTATGGAGCTTGTAAACACAATCTCAGAATTAGGTGCAGACAGAAAAATATTAAAAAATTTAGTTTTGCTTTTAGCTCCATTTGCCCCGCACGTTACTGAGGAATTATGGCAGACTGAGTTAAAACAAAAAGGCTCTATTCACACATCAAGCTGGCCTAAATATGATGAGAAGTATTTGAAACTTAAAGAAGTTGTAATTGCTGTGCAAATCAACGGTAAATTAAGATCGACAATTGAAGTTGAAGCTAGTTTAGAGCAAAGTAAAATTATAGGGCTTGCAAAAAAAGACCCGAAAGTAGCAAAATGGTTAAAGAGTGGAACAATTAAGAAAGAGATATATATACCTGAAAGACTTGTTAACTTCGTTATTTGATCAAAATTCATTAGTATTACTACTAATTGGACTTATCTTAATCGGTTTTGGGGTGCTTCTATTTAAAACTAACATACTCACTCAATCTGACAAGGTTGAGGTCTTAAATAGTGTTACAGAGAACCAAGAGGGCAATCAAGAAATAGTTGTGGAAATTTCTGGAAGTGTAGAAAAACCAGGTGTTTATAAAATGAAAGTTGGGGATAGGGTTGATGACTTACTAATAATTTCTGGTGGACTTTCAGTAAATGCTGACAGAGATTGGGTCGTCAAAAAAATTAACAGGGCATCTAAACTAATTGATGGGCAAAAGATTTACATATATCAGTTAGGAGAGGTGAGTGCCAAAGAAACTGAGGGTGTCAAAGTAGATCAGGGGGTTTTAGGTGATAGCAATGGTAACTTGGTAAACATTAACACTGCAAGTCAAAAAGAGCTGGATAGTCTTAGTGGAATTGGCCCTGTTTACGCCCAAAACATCATTGAACACAGACCTTACTCAACCTTGGAAGAGTTGGTGTCAAAAGGTGCAATTGGTAAATCAGTTTTTGAAAAAATCAAAAATAGTATTAGTTTATAATTTTTGTTTTTTTGCTATAAAAATCAAAAATGATATTTCATTATATTAGTTTTTTAGTTGTTGTTTTTCTGATATTTATTCGCTATCACTCAACGCTTCCTAATTTTAAAAATGGAGACGAAGTTAGAATAACCACTAAGGTTTTGACAGAACCAATCCAGTATTCAACAGCTCAGTATCTTAAACTGTCAGATCTTAAAACTTACTTGCCCAAATATCCAGTAGTTACCTATGGTGACACTGTTGTTGTCGTTGGGACAGTTGATGGGGACAAGCTAAGTAACCCAATAATTGAAAAACTAGAAACACAAAACAGGGGTTTTTTATTAGATTTTAGATTTAAACTAATTTCTTTTTACAAATCTTCATTACCAGAGCCTTTAAGTAGTTTGGTAGCAGGAACTGTAATAGGTTCAAAAAATATGCCAGAAAGTTTTTGGCAGAAACTAAAAGACACGGGAACTGCCCATGTAGTTGTTGCTTCAGGCACAAATGTCACCATGACGGCAAGTTTTTTGATTGGACTACTAACCATTTTCTTTGTTAGAAGGACCGCAATTTGGCTTACATTAGTTGGAATTTTTGGTTATGTTGTCATTTCTGGCTTTGATGCCCCGATTGTTAGGGCAGGAATAATGGGATCAATACTATTGTTGGGTCAAGGTGGGGGAAGATTAGTAAATACTTGGAGGATTTTAATATACTCAGCTCTCATAATGTTACTGTTTAAGCCATCTTGGCTAACTGATCTTGGTTTCATACTGTCATTTGTGGCTACTATGTCTTTAATGCTCTTTCAAAAAACAATTGACCTAAAGTTAAGATCAATTCCCGCGTTCTTTCGTGAAGGATTATCAACCTCACTTGCGGCTCAGATTGGTGTTGCGCCAATAATTTTTGTTACTTTTGGTCAATTTAATATTCTTTCACCAATTATTAATGCTTTGATACTGTGGACTATTCCCTATATTATGGTTGGAGGAGCAATAGCAGGGGTATTGGGTTTAGTTATACCATTAGTTGGTAGACTGATACTCTTTGTTATATTCCCATTATTATGGTATTTCGAAAAAGTAGTTTCTATGTTTTAGTTTTGATCCTTCTTTCTATTTGGATTTTTGCCTTTAGTGTGTCTGACAACCTGCAAATAGTTGCTTGTGATGTAGGTCAGGGTGATGCAATTCTAATACAGCACAAGAATAACCAAGTTCTAATTGATGGTGGGCAAGATAAAAAAGTATTAGATTGTCTTGGACGCCATATGCCCTTTTTTGATAGACAAATAGAGATGGTAGTTCTAACCCATCCTGACCTAGATCACTTTGGGGGTTTAATTGATGTCTTTAGTAACTACAAAGTTTTAAAGTTTGGGACAAATGGTAAGGATGTTAGCAAAGAGGAGTATAGAGTGCTAGTAAATTGGGTGGGGGGTATGGATGTAGAGCAGGTTACCTTGACTAGTGGTATGGTTGTCAGGTTAGGTCTGATATATTTAGATATAGTTCATCCAGCTGCAACACTGGAAATTAATAAAGAACAAAATATAGAAGGTGATTCAAACAACCAAAGTATAGTTATGGTCTTAAATTACGCTCAATTTAAGGCTTTATTTACTGGTGATGTTGAGAATGATGTAAGCGATCAGTTGTCAAACAATATAAAAGTCAACAACCTTGACTATATCAAAGTAAATCATCACGGAAGTCGTAATGGTTTGTCTGAAAACCTACTAAAAGCAGTTAATCCTAGGTTCGCGGTAATTAGTTCTGGTTTTAAGAACAGATATGGTCATCCTCATGCGGAGATACTTGAAATCTTAAAAAAGTATGATGTTAATGTTTTGAGGACTGATGAGATAGGTGATATTGTAATTGAAACTGATGGACAAACTTTCTGGCAAAAAAATAACTCACTTTTTTAAACGTTTTTATGTTTAATAGGGTGAGTTATTGAAAAACAAGTTGGCTATATAGCATATAACTATTAAGAACCCAACCAGGGTCCAAAATGCTATCTTGATCAACTTCTCAAAAAATTTCATTTCATCCTCCTTTTTGGAATTTAAAATTTTTTGGTAAGGGTATTATAGCTTATAATTTACTAACTTAAAACTTTTTATTTTGATACAATATATTTGTATGGATTATATGAAAAGTATTAGACAAGTTCTTGAAGAAATTAGTGGAATTAAAAACCCTGATATTGAGTTCTCATCAATAGATAGTTTTGGTGATTATTCAACCAACATTGCTTTAAAAAATAAAGATATAGATCCTAACGACATAGCTTTAAAAGTTAACAATCTAAACTTAGATTATACGGCAGAAGTTAAAGGAAAGTTTGTTAACTTCTGGTTGAAAAACGATGCCCTAGTTGATAATTTGATACAGATTGATAAAGATAAGGATAGTTATGGAAAAAGTAATATTGGTAAAAATAAGACAGTTATTATTGACTATTCATCTCCAAATATAGCCAAGCCTTTTAGTATAGGACACTTAAGGTCAACTGTCATAGGTCAGGCAATTTACAATCTTTTTAAAAGTTTGGGTTATCAAGTAATTGGTGATAACCACCTAGGTGATTGGGGGACACAATTTGGAAAACTTCTATATATGATCGATTTTAAGAAAACAAAAGATTTTTCTATTGAAAACCTAGAAGAACTTTATGTTGAATTTCATAAACTTGAAAAAACAGATGAAACATTGGGGGAAAGAGCTCGTGAGTGGTTTAAAAAGTTGGAAGATGGTGATAGTACAGCAAGAACTGTGTGGAAACAGTGTGTAAACGTGTCTTTAAATGAATTTAAACGGATATATGATCTTTTAGATATTAAGGTAGACAACACCTACGGAGAAAGTTTTTACGAGGAAGAGATGAAAGAGATGTTAAAGGATCCAAGTATAAATAAACATATAGTAGATGGGGAAGATGGGGACTCAAAGGTTATTAACTTGGAGTCAGTTGGAATTAAAACCCCACTAATGTTTTTAAAGGGAGATGGTGCAACTACCTACGCAACCAGAGATTTGGCAACACTTAGATTCAGACAGAAAAAATACAAACCAGACATTATTGTCTATGAGGTTGGCGCAGAACAAAAATTGCACTTTAAGCAGGTTTTTGAAGCTGCAAAAATGCTCGACCTAATAGACAAAGACGTTGAGTTGGTCCACACCGCACATGGTTTATACCTTGCTGAGGACGGAAAAAAGTTTTCAACTAGAAAAGGTAAAACAATTAAATTAGAAGAGGTCTTAGACGAAGCTATTGAAAGAGCAAAAGAGCTAGGAAACAATAAAGAAGTAGCAAAACAAGTTGGTATTGGAGCAATTAAGTATTTTGACCTGATGCATTCTGTACAAAGCGATGTAGTGTTTGATTGGAACAAAATTTTAAATATGAATGGCAATAGTGGGCCTTATATTCAATACACTGTAGCTCGAATAAACTCAGTGGTTTCAAAATCTGACAAGAATAATTTAAATCTTAAGGATTTGCAAACAAAGAACTTAGAAGTTGAGGAAATATTATTACTGCGTAAATTATCCCAATTCCAAGAGGTTATGGTGACTGCGGGGAAAACTTACTCACCTAACATACTTTGCAATTATTTATATGAATTGTCCAGTAAATTCAATACTTTTTACAATGCTCATAAAATTGTAGGTGGGAAGAATGAATATTTTAAGATTTTACTGACCTCTGGTGTTTGTGTTGTTCTTAAAAATGGTCTAGAAATTCTAGGAATAGACACTCCAGAGAAGATGTAAAACTACTTCTTTTCTATAATTCCAAAAAACTTATCAAACAATTTTCTCAATTCTGACACATGTGTTTCTTCTTTGTTTTTCTCTTTAAATTTAGATATATATTTGACTTGCAAATCTCTAAATTCATTATGTAGTTCATCTAGTATATCATCTGACAACTCTTCTACATTTATAACCTCATCTCTTGCACCTTTTATACCCTTTAATAATTCATCAAGTTTTAAGTGTATAGCTTTAGAGTCTCTGTTTTGCGTATTTTGAATCAAAAAGACCATTAGAAAGGTTATGATCGTGGTTAAGGTATTAATTGCCAATTGCCAAGTGTCTGAGTAGTTAAATAGAGGACCGGTTGTTACCCAAAGAACAATTAGAAGTATTGCAATTACAAAAGTATAGGCACTTCCTGCCACATTAGAAACTGTAGTTGCTATTTTCCTAAAAATTGAGTTAACATTCATATTGTCTATATTACTATGAACTATTTTTTAGAAAAACTCAACAACAATATTAAGGTCGTTTCTATCCCAATGCCAACCCTAGAATCTGTTACTGTAACAGTTTGGTTTAAAACAGGATCAAGGAATGAAAATAAAAAAAATAATGGAGTTAGTCACTTTCTGGAACATATGTTTTTTAAAGGTACAACAAATAGGCCAACAGCCAAAGAAATAGCAGAGGAGATAGACTCAATTGGTGGTATTCAAAATGCGGGAACATCTAAAGAATATACACAGTATTACATTAAATGTAGGGCAGATAAGGCAGAAATTGCTTTTGATCTTCTTTCTGATATGGTTATGAACTCACTTTTGGCAAGTGAAGAGATTGAGCGCGAAAAAGGAACAATTATTGAAGAGATTAGGATGTATGAAGATACTCCAATGATTAACATCGGAGAAGTCTTTGAGAGTCTTATTTACGAGAGTCATCCTCTCGGAATGGGTATTGCTGGTACAGAAAAAACGGTTTCAGAAATGAAAAGGGGGGATTTTTTGGATTATAAAGACAGTTTCTATGGGGTCGATAATATTTTAATAACTGTGGCTGGTGGATTGAGTCAAGAAATTGCCACTAACCTTGGTCAAAAATACTTTTCAAAGATAAGTACCAAAAACAGTGAATTAAAAATTGAAAATAAATTCAAAACAATTCAAAGTAAACCAAAAATAAAACTACACAATAAAAAGAAAGAGCAAGCACATATTATTTTGGGTTATATGGCAGACGGCAGAAACTATGAACACAAATATGCACAAAGCGTTTTATCAGTTATCTTGGGGGGTGGGATGTCTTCAAGAATGTTTACAGAGGTAAGAGAAAGAAGGGGTCTGGCATATTCAGTCAGAACATCAATGGATAGGTATACAGACTGTGGTTATATAGGTACATATGCAGGACTTGATACTAAAAGAGCAGTGGAGGCAGTTGGGGTAATATTAAATGAACATTTAAAGATAACTAACGGCCAAAATCCAATAACAAAACAAGAACTGATAAAGGCAAAGGAGTTTTTAAAGGGTCACCTAGCCTTGGCATTGGAAGACACAAGTGACGTCTCAGGTTTTTTTGGAAACCAAGTGTTGTTTGAGAAAAAAGTTTTATCACCGGAGGGTGTCTTTAAAAAAATAGACAAAGTAACAATGGATGAAGTCAACGCTGAAGCTATACGATTGTTTGTACCTGAAAAACTAAACCTTGCCATAATTGGACCATATGGAAGTGATAGGGAGTTTAAAAAAATATTAAATTAGTATAGAATAGTACAATAATATGATGCAAAGAACTGTAGTTTTAATTAAACCAGATGGACTTCAAAGAGGTCTGGTTGGTGAAATAATGCATAGGTTTGAAAGAAAGGGTTTAAAACTAATTGGTGTCAAAATGATAAGGCTTACAGATGAAATACTTGAAAACTGGTATATTCACCACAAAGATAAAGCATTTTTTAAGGATTTGAAAAGTTTTATGGAGTGGACCCCGGTTGTTGCCATGGTCTGGGAAGGTCTTGATGCCATTGCTGCGGTTCGTAAGATTGTGGGAATTACTAAAGCAAGAGAGGCAGAAGCAGGGTCAATTAGAGGCGACTTTGGTATGAGTGGATCACAAAACATTATTCATGCCTCAGATTCAGAAGAATCAGCACAAAAAGAAATGGGACTTATTTTTAATGGTGATGAAATTTTTGAATATCAAAGTGCCACAGAATGTTTAATTTATGGCGCGGATGAAATGAGTAAGTAACTTCATTTGACAACATGCCTTTGTTCTGTTATCCTGTACATAATTGTACAAGATGGACAAACTAAATATATTACTTAAGTCCAAAGAAAAGCTATTTCATACACAAGATCTGGCCCTCTTGTGGGGAATTGAAAACAGAAACACTCTCTACACAACCATAAAAAGATATGTCAAAAAAGGAATATTAATCCCAGTTGTTAAAGGGCTTTATTCAACTGTTCCAATTAACGAGATCGACAAGTTTGAACTAGGTACAAGTTTAATTCATAAATATTGCTACGTCTCCTGTGAGACGGTATTGTTTTTAGAAGGTGTCATAAATCAAGTTGTTTATCCCATTACCTATGTTTCATCCATTTCTTCTAAAATAGAAATAAACGGAGTAATGTATATTTATAGACAAGCAAAGCCTGAAATATTGTTTGATCTAAACGGGATAGAACAAAAAGATGGATATTTTATGGCAACAAAAGAAAGGGCAACATCAGACATGAATTATTTTAACCCAAAATATTATATGGATAATTTAGAAAAAGAATAATTAAATATGGTCGATTTAAAAATACAAAATGCTATTCATAGGAATAAAATGCAAAAACTTTTGATTGCAATTGCAGATAATCCATTTCTCTCAAAGAGAATTTATTTTAGAGGAGGAACATGCGCTGCGATGCTTGGATATTTAGATAGATTTTCTGTTGATTTAGATTTTGATCCTTATAAGTCAATTGCCACATCTGATATGTTGAATTTTCGAAAGGAACTGTTGCCAATTTTTGATAAATTGGATTTTAAAATTGACAGAGAAAATTACGAATCACTGTTTTTTACTCTAAAATACAAGGCAAAAGTTAATTTTAGGAATACTCTGATGCTTAGCGTATTTAATGAAGTTATAAAAAATAATGACTATCAAAAGGTTAAAATTACAGAAATTGATAGATTTATGACTTGTCAGACAGTTGAATCAATGTTTGCAAATAAACTCGTTAGTGTAATGGATAGATACAATAGGCATAAAAAAATTGCAGGTAGGGATATTTATGATGTTAAATATTTTTTTGAACAAGGGTATGAGTTTAAGAATGAGATAATTAAGGAAAGAACAGGGATGGAAACAAAAGATTATATTAAAAAATTAATTGTGTTTATTGAAAAAGAAGTAACAGAAGATTTGATAAATAGGGATTTAAATATGCTTTTGGCACCCGATACATTTAGTAAAATTAGAAAAACATTAAAACAAGATACATTACTTTTTTTAAAGAATTTAATAAATTAAGTTACTACAATTTGAGTTTTTAAACTCTTGGTATTAGACTACGACCATGATAGATAGAAAATGGCTGTATGGAGGTGGAATCGCAACAGTGATAAGTGGAGCATTTCTTGGTATTCGAAGCATTGTGTCAAACAATGATGGGGCAGAAGAGGCAAAAAGAACTTTACAACCAACACCGACATTGAGCTCTGAACATGAGCAGGGTAATTTCGGGGCTGAAACACAAGTAAACACAGCTGGTTATAAAAAATACACACTTATTCCAGGAAAAACTGTTTTATATGAATCCGTGCCAGATCCTGAAGGAAATGGAAGAGATTGTGTTAAGGTTGGCAGTTACTCGACTGGTAATACCTTATTTGGAGCTACGGTAGTGGTTGGACATGATAGCAGTTTATATATTGATGTGCCAAGTGGAACAATACATGCATCGGATGGCACTGTAATTGGTTATTTTGAACGATCTAAGATAGTAGGGTGGGAAGATGCACCGGGAGCTGATCCTGACAGTATAGTTTGTGCAAACAACTAAATTTATTACCAATTATAATTTTAATTTTTACTCTAGTATCTACTTTTTAAGGTCCATCTTTACACTTTCGGTGTTTTTCGCATCTAGGTGAGGTCAGAACACACTAAAACCCCATTGCTACTGTATTTTTAATCTGTTACCTTAAAATATAGTGTCAAAATATAGAAAGCATTTAGTATTCAGTTTTATTGTTTTTATCCTCGTCTCTCTCTGGCTGTTGGTTTCTTTAAGGCACGAAAAACTTGTTTACAATTTTTCAGGTAATGGATACACAGTACATTTTGGTGACAATCCTACAAAGTCAGGTAGTATAGTCTTTAGAAATGAACTAGCTGAGCTTTCTTTCTATACTCCCAAAAAACAATCCTTTGGAGTTCTAAACAGCCCTAAGGCAGAATTAGGAAATAATACACTAGTTTATAAAGATATATATTCTGATATAGACTTAAAGTATTCAATTACTCCATCAAGACTTTTGGAAGAATTTATTGTATACAACCTAGATACTGCATCAAAAATAGAAAAAATAGATCAAGAAGTAAAGACATTAGGTATAGATAGCTATCGAGAAAACGGAGGTGGAATATATTTTTATCAGGATCAAAAATTAGCCTTCTCTCTTCCTGCTCCTGTAATGTATGAATTAAACAACAAAGATGAAAAGTCTTTTGGAATTGTCTATGAAATAAGTCAAAAAGATGATGATAGTTATTTAATAGTTAAAAAACTAACTAAAGAAGGTCAAGATTGGATAAACGATAGTCAAAGGAATTACCCAATTGCAATAGATATTGTCATTGATAATGGTGACATTGCTTTGGGATGGGAAAGTTCTGATGCCACCTATACAACTGTTACCCAAGAAACTAGTGTCGTATATGAAGGATCTGGATCAGTTAAAATACAAACAACGGCAGAAGCTGGAACAAGTGTTGAGTTGATGGAGTATTCATCAGACGAAATAGCTCAATCAGCGTATGGTTCAAATTATATAACTTCAAATGCTACCGGTGGAACAATCACTAGTTCTGGTGGGTATACTATCCATAAATTTACAACAAGTGGTACGTTTGTGTTGGCCAGAGTTGCAGATGTAGACTATTTGGTTGTGGGTGGAGGAGGCGGTGGTGTCTCTGGCACCTGGGGCTATCCACATGGTGGTGGCGGTGGTGGCGGTCAGGCTTTACAAAATTCTTCAACATTAAATGCTAATTCATATGCAATTAGTGTGGGCAATGGCGGAGCTATTGCTTCATCTGGTTCCGTAAGTTCAATAGCTGGGGTTACGAGTGCGGTTGGGGGCGGGGGCGGTAACCTCTATAGCGGTGGAACTTCGGGTAATGGATATGCCGGTGGTACAGGTGATGCGAATGTTTCTGGTGGTGGGGGTGGTGCAAGTGCCAATGGTTCTAGGGGTGGAGGGACCGGTGGTACCGGTGGAGCTGGTATTACAAGTTCTATTAGTGGCTCTAGTGTTCAATACGCTGGCGGTGGAGGTGGTTCTGGCGGTGGTGGCACCGGATCTAGGGGGATTGGGGTGTATGGTGGTGGTAATGGTGGTGAAAGTAGCGGACCAGGTTATGCTGGAGCTGGAAACACCGGCGGTGGTGGAGGTGGTGGACATTGGAATTCGGGAGGAACAGGGGGTTCTGGAATTGTTATCGTTAGGTATTTAACACCTCCATATTTACAATCATATTCAGAATCTACAATTAAAACAGAAGGTAGTTACTCATTAAAAGGTGTTGCTAACCAGACAACTAGTTTAAATAAGACAATCACTAAAACATTTGAAACTCCACTTGATATGTCAACTAGTCCATCAATGAGTTTTGATATTCGTGCCAGTAGAACAGGGAGCAACATTAAGATTGGTCTTAGGGATACGGGCGGTACTACTACAGAAGTTACACCTAACATTACCAGTGCTAATGAGTTCCAAACGGTTACTATGGATCTTTCAGGTGTAAGTTCGTCTGACAAAGATTCGATTGATCAACTTGTTATTACTGTTGTCAATGCAGATAGTGAAAATACTTTCTATGTAGACAACTTCCAAGCTGGATATGGCTCAAAAGATGACACTGTAACTTTGACAAAAACTGCCACAGATTTGTCAGGGTACAATGCAATTATATTTTGGGTAAGATCAAATATTGCTGGTAGTTTTGCCAGATTTCAATTTGGCGAGAGTGCAAGCAATGAGCAGTCTTTTGATTTTACTATAAACAATGTAGACACTTGGGAACAAAAGGTTTGGAATATATCAGGAATTAACGCTAGTAGTCGTGATGAGGTAACAAAAATTGCACTTCAACTAACAGAGAACACTAATGGGGCAACTGTTTATTTTGACTATATTCTAACAAACATTCTTCCTGGGGTTGGCTCACTTGATTTACCACTGGATTCGGCCGTGGATCAGTCCTACCTGCCCGTGTTTAAGTTTACAAGTATTGACCCTGATGGTGATGACTTGCGTTATAGAATTCAAGTTTGTAGTAATTTGAGTATGACTACGGGTTGTCAAATTTTTGACCAATCAGACAGTATGGTAGGTTGGAGTGGCCAGGATGCAATGGATGGTACAGCTTATGTTTCAGGTACTCAAGCTACCTATACAATGCAGACCCAACTTTCTCCTCTAACTACTTACTATTGGAGATCTTATGCAATTGATCCACTGGGATCAAATATTTTAAGTTCTACTCAGGGCACACCTTTTTCTTTCACTACTCATGAGGGAGATGCCCCAAGTATTACATCTATTGACTCTGTGGCAGGTGATACTGATTCCATTTACTATGACAATACTGACGACTCAGCTACTGTAATTGCATTTACATCAACTGACGGTGGTGGAGGTGGAGTATTTTCCTGTAATTGGGATGGGGAAGATCTTAGTTTTGATCAGATGGGGAATATTTGTAGCTCCACATCAAGTTGTACAGTTAATCTTACTGGTGATGGTGTTAAGACCGTATATATAAGATGTCAGGATATTTGGGGTAATAAAATGTCAAGTTCAGAATCTGTCACCTATACTTTAGATTCAACTCCTCCAATCTCATTGTCTGCATCTAATTCATCAAGCAGTTGGACAAATGCAAAACCAACGGTTACTGTTTCAAGTCCATCTGACTCATTATCAGGTCTAAAGGAGATAAGATACGTTTGGAATAATAATACTTTAGGGGCTTCTTGTAATAGTGGTACATTAGTTTCCTCAGGAACGGATCTAACTGGAACACTGGCTGAAGGTAGCAATGTCTTGTATTTGTGTGCAAGTGATTTGGCTGGTAATGTTGCAACTTGGAATGGAAGTTATAAATGGGACAACGGAAATCCAATTGTAAATATCACATCGCACGTCGGTATCATCTACAATTCATCAACCATTCCCGAGACAATTGCAGGAACTGCCTCTGACGCTGTCTCAGCAGTTTCAAGTGTGGCTGTTGCCATCTCCGATGGATTCAATTACTGGACTGGGGTAACGTTTGACAGTTTAACAAGGGTTTGGTTGGCAGTTACTGGGACTGTTTCTTGGGAATATGTATTTAGTCCCACAAGCGATGGTGAATATACTATAGAGTCAAGGGCAATAGATAGTGCTTCAAATCAGGCCACGTCGTCAGAAATTAGTTTTAATTATGATGGTACAACCCCACAAATTACAAGGGTAGAAAGTGTCGAGGCAACTGCTTCTACAGCTGTGATTTCTTGGGAAACCAATGAGCTATCTTCAACGCAGTTGGAATATGGAACAAATACAAACGTGGGGTTAAACACAACAACTACGGTTGAAATTGATACATCACCAAGGGTTACAGAGCACAGCGTCTCTCTAAGTGGATTGCAATCCTGTACAACTTACCATTATAGAGTTATATCAAGAGATAGTGCGGGCAATACATTAACTGGTTCAAATAAAAGTTTTACCACTCCAACTTGTCCTGGCGCTGCTACAGTTGAGTCGGAAACTACTGAAACTGTAACCACATCAAGTGGTGGAACTGTCCAGCATTCAGAAAGTGGAGAGGTTAAGCTAGCCTTGACAGTTCCTGCCAACTTCTCAAATTCCGATGCGGACTTCCAGATTAAAAGACTTGAGAAATCTTCAGTAATTACGATAACGTCTACACCAACAAGTACAAAGTCCGTAATTGGAGATCACGTATATCAACTTGATGCCTTAGTAAGTGCAACTGAGAAAGCTGACAGCTTTAATGAACCGATTACAGTTACAATGAGTTATACCACTGAGCAAATTGTTGGATACAATGAAGCTTCATTAGTTATATATCGTTGGAATGGCGCAAGTTGGTATCAACTTTCAAATTGTAGTGTGGATACTGAAGCTAAAACTGTATCTTGTGAGACAAGTGAATTCTCAACATTTGCACTATTTGGTGAAGGCTCTACAAGCTCACTGGCCTTGAATATATCAGTTGAAAATAACTCACAACCTGAAGTTTGTGGAAAGGTCTCTCCAAGTGGGAGTAGACCTTGGTTATATGGAGCAATTCCTCAGCCTGATAGGTCCATAAAACTTTACTTTACTGATGCATCTGGACCGTTAACTCATTATTCCCTTGAATATGGAACTAAACCAGGTGTCTATCAATATGGAAATCTAAACATAGGTGCTAGAGGAGATGGATATAAACAATATACTGTTTCTAATTTAAGGCCAAATACAAGATACTATTTCAGGGTTAAGGCTGTTAATGATTGTGCAGGTGGACTATGGTCAGATATTAAAGAGGCCTCCACTGTCATTAACAACATATCACTGGAACAAGAAGAAACTATTAGTAGTGTTTGTAAAGTCTATGAGGTTAAAAGCGGTGATACTTTATGGAAGATAGCAGAAGTTGAATTTGGAGACCCTTACCTTTACGGTGATTTGATAGCCAGTAATCAGCAACAATATCCAAGTCTATTAACAAGCCCTGGAAGTATTGAAGTTGGTTGGTTATTAAAACTGGGTTGTGAAGACCAGATAGAAGTGTCAAGTGATTTGAATCAACAAGAAGGTGATTCAGACGATGGTTATACCCAACCAGAGATTAAGAAAGTCAACTTATTTACCAAGTGGTATCAAGCCATCTGGTCAATGTTAAGAGAATTCTTTTCTAGATTAAGATTCTGGTAACAATTAGTCGTTCTTTACCTGATTCTCTGTGTGTCGGAATGGGCAGAATTGAACTGCCTGTCTCTTCGTCCCGAACGAAGCGTGATACCGATTCACTACATTCCGTAGCTATGCGAGGGATGCAAGCTTTGCCTGCAGTTTACGTGTGTCCTCGTTCAGAATCGAACTGAAATTTAGGGATTAGGAATCCCTCGTTCTATCCGTTGAACTACGAGGACATTTGTGTGAATTATATCATTTAATAGTTAGAGAATATAAATTTGGAAGACTACTGTCAGAGCCAAGACTTGTTAAAATTAACAATTTATTCGCATTAACAAATGGATATGCATGTGGGTCAATGTAGTCGCCTGAGAAGACTGTTTGTCTGTTTGTGCCGTCATAGTCCATAATTATTATTTTACCCTGATCTGGCAGTATTAAATGCCTTGAGGTAGGTAACCAATAAAGTGACCTACCATTGTTGTTAACTTCAAAATTTTTATCTTCTTTAACATCATAGACATAGGTCTTACCTTCTTTAATATCTCTAGATTCTTGTTGTGTTGAACTCCCAGGTAATTTTGAAATCAAATCCATTTCAATTTTTGCCTCACTACTTGCTGTGTACATAACCATATTTTCATCAGGGGAGAAGGTGTACGAAGAACTGTTTTCTGACAAAATTTTGGCTACTTCCAAAGGCAATGTTTTAAACTCAGCTTCCTGCTTCTTCATTTTTTCAAGATTCCACTCATTAAGAATTTCATTTTTTTGTAGTGCTATATTGACCAAATTATTAAGTGGTGTAAATTCGTTCGTACTTACTAAGTAGACTGCTCCTAATTTTGTTTCTATCATCAACTCCCGATTGTTGGGTGAAAAACTTAAAGTTGAATCTACAAAGATGGCATCAGTTATCTTTTTGGGTTCATTTGGAAAACCAATTGGTAGTGAAGAAACGCTCATAATCCATAACCCATCTTCATTAGTGTATGCAATTTTACTAAAATCAGATGAAACTACGGGATTCTCTGCTCCATCGAAGGTAACTGGGGAAAAAGATGGTGCAGATTTAAAAAGATGAGCTGTTACTTGCGTGACCTCTTCTTTTTTAATGTTTAACGTTTTACTCCAAGTTATATGGCCATTTTTTTTGATTTCAACAAAATATGTATCTGGGGAAAGTCTTAAATTAGTGTTTGTTGCCCCCCTTAATGCTCCATCAATATAGATTGATGCCCCGTCTGGCTCAGATTTTGCAACCAAAATACCGTTTTCGTGGAATGACAGAGAGCCTATATCAAACTGATACCCTCTAGCTAATAGTGATACAAAATAACCAATAGTTCCCACGAAAATTAAAGTAATTAGAAGAACTACCACCCTTATCAAAGTCATATTTTTGGTTTTCGCCATTATTCAATTATACTATATAATTGACGATATGCTTAAAAGAAAAAATATAGCCATTGATTTGGGTACTGCCAATACTTTAGTTTGGGTAGTGGGCGAGGGAATAGTTGCAAATGAACCAACAGTGGTTGCCACTTCAGTTGACGACAATAAAATAGTAGCTGTTGGCGAAGAAGCTAAAAAAATGTTAGGTAGGACACCAGAAAGTTTAATTGCAAGTCGTCCAATGCGTGATGGAGTAATTGCAGATTATTCTGCTACCGAGGCTATGCTTAGATATTTTATTAATAAGGCTGTTACTTCCGAGGGGAATTTTCAAAAGGCTCTTTCTCGTTTTTCCTCTTTTTTATTTAGACCAAATGTTATGGTTTGTGTGCCTGCAGGTTGCACACAGGTTGAAAGGAGAGCTGCTCTTGATGCAACACTATCTGCTGGAGCCGCTCATGCTTATTTAATAGATGAGCCATTGGCCGCAGCAATTGGGGCTGGTATTCCAGTTTCTGCCCCGTCTGGGCATATGATTGTTGATTCTGGTGGAGGTTCAACTGAGGCTGCAGTTATATCTCTTGGTGGGGTTGTGGTTCATAAGTCTGTTCGCTCAGCGGGAACAAAAATTGATGAATCTGTAATTAACTACTTAAAGAAAAAGCATAATTTGGTTGTGGGGGATGCGACAGCTGAGGACATAAAAATAAAAATTGGGTCTGCAACACCTCTTGCTAAAGAGGAAAAACTGGAAATCAGTGGTCGAGATCTTGTTTTTGGATTACCCAAGACCGTAACTGTTACCTCAACTGAGATAACAACAGCAATTAGGCCCACGCTTCTTATAATGATTGGAGCAATCAAGGCGGTTCTTGAGGACACGCCACCTGAACTTGCAGCAGACATTATTGATAAAGGCATAATTATGAGTGGTGGGACTTCATCACTACGTAACTTCAATAAACTGATAACTGAAGAGACTGGAGTACCTGCACATACTGCAGATGAACCTCTTTTGTGTGTAGTGAGGGGAACTGGACTTGTATTGGAAAATATTGAGCTCTGGAAGAGGTCAGTAACAACTAAAGGATAATTGTTGCGTTAATTAATTCTATTAAAACCTGACAGTTTTTGGATAAAGTTGATAGAAAGTTAATTAATATACATCCTGTAGTTTTAAGTATTAAAAATAACTTAATTGTTGAAGGGTTGAGGATAACTATTATAAAACGAGACTGAATTTTGAAGTAAAAAGTTATACAAAAGTGAGTAAAAGTGTACACAGACGTTATTAGTCAGATGTATATAGTAGTTGTAATAGTTTAAGTAGAATAGAACTTGAAAAAACTAGTCACTGCGGAAATAATTTTTTGTTTAATAATTAAGTAAAGCTTAATAAAAAGATAAAAAATAGTAAAAAAGGATAGATTAATGTTTTAAAATTAGGCACATATGATAAAAACAAGAACAAAAACTGGTCCAAAACACGGTCATTTGTTAGGAATTAAGGTTAGTAGCACTAGTCGTCCTAAAGTGCTAAAGTTTGTGCGTGAGAGACTTAAGACGAAGGAAAAGTTTTATATAGTTACACCAAATCCAGAGATAGTTTTGATGGCTATGAAGGACTGGCTTTTGAAAAAAGCGATATTTAGATCAGACTTATCTGTGCCCGATGGGATAGGTTTGGCTCAGGCTAGAAAGTACTTATCTTTACCAGATCCTCAAGGGTTATCTAGGCTGTTTGAGTTGTTATATCAAGGCTATCAGGTTGCCATAGCAACTTTTAATAATAGAGAATGGCTAACCAAAGACTTCGAAGTTATAAAGGGACGAGAGTTGTTTTTTGATATTGTCAAAATTGCAGACGAAAACAAGCTAAATGTCTATTTGTTTGGTGGGGAGAATGGGGAACAGGAAATAGCAATGGAGCTACTTAAGAAGAGATTTCCCAACATTACTTTTAAAACACACTACAAATTCCCAAATTACACCTTAAAAGGCCAGCCAGCAACCGTAGAAGATAGAAGATTGCATAAAAAGATATTAGGAAGCATCAAGCTATTTGAACCTGATTTGGTTTTTGTGGCAATGACACCACCAAAGCAAGAAAAATGGATATTTAGGAACTTCTTTAGGTTACGTGCTACTGGTGCAATGGCTGTTGGTGGGACTTTTAATTTTGTTTCGGGGAACTCTAAACTACCTCCTGTTTGGATGGCGAAATCAGGTCTTGAGTGGGTTTGGAGGCTTATTAATGAGCCATATAGATATAAGAGGGTATTTAATGCATTTCCTAAATTTCCTTGGACAGTTTTTGTGGCAAAATTAAAAAGAAGGAAGTTTGAAGCTACATATAGTGTTGTAGAGAAGTAATCTTTTTAAACACCTCTGCAAAACTCTTTTTCGCGCGATATAGTTTTCCCTCTACAGCTCGTGGAGAAATTTGTAAAATGACAGAGATTTCTTTATATGTTAAGTCCCGATAATACCTAAACTGCAATAGTCTTCTTTTTTCAGGAGGTAGAAGGTCTAATACTTCATTTACTTTACTTCTTAGTTCATCTAATGCCAGTTTTTCGTCTATTGCGATATCTTTCGACTCTATTTGAGATAGTTTTTTAAGAGTTGGAAAAACTAATTTTGACCTTCTATTTATTTGGTCTCTGTAGTAGTCAGCTATTTTATTTAGGGCAATTCTGCAAAGCCAAGTAAAAAATGAAGATTTATTCTGAAATGTTTTATATCCTTTCCAAGCACTTGAAAAAGTTTCTAAAACTATCTCATCAGCCATTTGTGGATCGCTTCCAATTCTTTTAAATACGAAGCGCGTAAGGGGAGAAATGTGGGATTTATATAGCTTTGTAAAATTCATAGTTGATGATTGGCCTTCAGTAAAAATATCGTATCCTTGATCAGATTTTTTTTAATCCAATCTTTGGTTTTGTTGTCAACTAGTTCTCCTAAACCATTAAGAACATGCTTAAGTGGCCAATTCTCCAGACACTCAATACATTTTTTAATGTACTGGTCTTTATCCATCTGAGTTCTACTTTTAATAAGATCCCAATTTATGTCGAAGCGGTTTTTAAGTAAAAACCAAGTGTCAAAAACATCTCTGTTTACAGATTCTCTGCGTGTTGTTAAAGCGATCAACTTATTAGCAAAAATATCTTTTTCTACCATTGTTTGAATTGGTATACCTAAGTAATTTGATATTTTATATTTACTACCCAAATTTCTCTTGCTGATTTCAATTTTTAAATTTCTTTGTCCTTTTTCGTAGTTAAGTAATGTAAATATTGTATATTTTTTGCTTGTTTGTTCTTCAAAAGACCCAATATTTTTAAGTATTTTTTTAAGACGAGGTAAAACAAGAGCTTCTTTTTCAGGGTCAAGTAAGTCAAAATCCAAATCAACACTGAAACGATTGAGATTATATTGAATATAAAGCAAAGTTCCGCCTTTAAAACCTAAAATTGGGCCTAACAAACTATCTTCATAAATTGATTTTAAAACATCAAGCATTATTGATCTATGTTTAGCGACGTTTAGCATATGATTCTATATCCTTTTTATTTATATCACCTTTGTAAACATAAAGCATATTTTGGCAATTATCAAAATCAATTGGCTCTAAATTATCAAAATGTCGTTTGCCAAAAATATATATTGTGTCTAGAAAGGCTCTCTCAACTGTTGCTTCTGGATAGTTGTTTTCATAAATAATTCCTACCGGATTATGTAAAATTTCTGACTTTACTTTTTTGTAATATATTTTTACATCTTTTATCTCAATTTCTCTTGTTACATAACTTGCTAAGTGCACCCTGCTGTCATATTGAAAAACAACATTGTGTTTTGAAAGTATTGTTTCAAAGCTTATGTATGATGGGGTATAAAGTTTTGTTGCTAACTCAAATTTACTAAATTCTTCATCTTTACTATAAATTCCTCGCCTAAGGGAAAACAATTCACCCCTTTTTACATAATAACTTATTTTAGATTTGACTATGTCAGGGTTTGTCTCACCTAAAATGAGTGATATCTCTCTTGTTGTAAATACGGTTTGTGGAAGCCTATTAATACTGTAGGTAAGATTTTTCATTACTTCCAGTTTATAATAATAATTATTTCTTGTCAAGTCGTGGGTTTTTTAAGGTTCTAAAGACTAACTTGATATGACGACAAGAGAGGTGATTGATAGATGAGTAAAGAAAACAAACCAGATTTAGAATTATTAGAGTTAAAAAGTCATAGTAAACCAAAAGAAGAGCCTAAACCTGATCCTGAACCTGTAAATAAAGGGACAAATAGTTTGGAAACGAATTGAAAAAATGTTAAAGTTGAAACAATGAAAAGTATAGCCATATTTGACATTGATGGTGTTATTTATGATGGTCACTCTATATTTGATCTGATTCAAGATCAGGAGAATAAAGGATTCATAGAAACAGGTTTATGGGACTCCATTTTAGAACATCTGGAAAAATATAAAAAGGGTGAATTAACGTACAAAGAAACAGCTGACACAATGTTGTTGGAGTATTCAAGTAGTTTGAAGGGTGAAAAATATGATGATGTTGTTGATTATAATTTGGATTTTATAAAGAGATCAAGTAAAAAGATATTTCCTTACTTTAAAAGTTTGGTTTCTGACTTAGAGAAAACACATGATATTTATTTTGTTACGACAAATTTTGACTTTACCGCAGAAGCGTTTACAAAATATTTTGATTTAAATGGCTTTCTTTCTTCGAAAGTAAAACAAAATAACGGAGTAATTCAAGAAGGATTGGAGTTATCATTGGGAGGAAACAAGGGGATTGTTACTGACTTAATTGACAAGTACGGTTTTAGTGGTTCAATCGCAGTTGGTGACTCAGAAAACGATATCGATATGCTAGAGAAAGTCGAAAATCCATTAGTCATGGAGCCTGATGATAAATTAAAAGATATAGCCTTATCAAGAAAATGGACAATTGTGGATCGAAACACTATTTCTGATACAATTTTTGCCTTCTTGACATAGTAATGTAAATAAATTACACTTCTGGGTGAGATGGCCTTTATTAAAGAGATATATAAATATGCACGGAATGGTCAGACAGTTTTTAGTTTAGCTGATCTATCTGGTATAAAAAGAGACTATAGTGGATTAAAATTAAATCAAGCAATTAAATATCTTGTCAAAAACAAAGAGTTAATAAGACTTTCCAAAGGTTTATATTCATTCGACAGCAATTATTCAATTCAAGAATTTGCAAATAAATTTAGAACACCTTCATATATCAGTCTTTATACTGTCTTGTTTGAATCTGGAGTAGTATTTCAGCCATATGAATCTATCTTTGCGATTTCTCAAAGGTCGGAAACAAAAGTGGTTAGTGACACAAAAATAATTTATCGAAAAATTAAGGACGAAGTATTATTGAACCCTTTGGGGATTGAAAATACAAACTCTGTTTATAAGGCTACGATTGAAAGAGCTATCTGTGATAAAGTTTATCTAGACGGGGTAGAATATTTCGATAATTTGCGAGAGATAAATTGGGAAAAGATAAAACAAATAAACACGGAAGTATATGATGATAATTATTTAATAAAAAAATGGATATTAGAAAACACAAGACAAACTTAACAAACATTATAATTGATATTTATAAAGATAACTTGTTGTCAAGAAGCCTTGGCTTTAAAGGTGGAACTTCTGCAATGCTTTTTTATAACCTGCCACGTTTTAGTGTTGATCTAGACTTTGACTATGTTGGTGATAAGAACAAAATTGAACAGGTAATAGCTAAGATTACAGACTTGCTTTCAAAAAAATATACGATTAAAGATCAAAGCACTAAATATAATACTCTTTTTTGGCTTGTAAGCTATGCTAAAGGTGAACATAATATAAAAATTGAGATCTCTACTCGTGACAATAGCTATAATCATTATGAACCTAAGATTTTTTACGGTGTAAGTGTTAATACAATAAATATTAGGGATATGATTGCTCATAAGATGGTTGCTTTTACAGAAAGGCCATCTGTGGCCAACAGAGATTTGTTTGATATTCATTATTTACTAGGTACGGAATACGCAACAGATATTAACTATGAAGTAATAAAAAGAAGAACAAATAAAAAGCCTAAAGAATTTTACATGAGTTTACTTATGCTTATTGAAACAATCAATTCAAACAAGATCCTTGAAGGTTTGGGGGAAGTATTAACAGATCCACAAAAAGATTGGGCAAAAGCAAAGTTGTTGATTGAACTTAAAAATCTAATCCAAAGACAAATAGATCTGGTATAATATTTCCTACATGGCTAACACAATTACTCTTCCAAAAGATACTACTGTCCCAAACCATATTGCCATGATTTTAGATGGTAACAGGAGATGGGCTAGGTCTAGGGGTTTACACACACTGCAAGGACACAAGGCTGGATTTGAAGCTGGGCTAAAAATTGCACAGGCTGCTCGAGATTGGGGAGTTCACACCTTCACTGTTTGGGGTTTTTCTACAGAGAATTGGGATAGGGATCCAAAGGAAATATCTTATTTAATGACTCTTTACAAAGGTATGGCTAGGGAGGTGGGTAAAAGGGCCGACAAAGAACAAATTAGGTTTGTGCATTTAGGACGAAAAGATGATTTGCCAAGGGATTTGGTAAAAGTTTTTACAGACTTGGAGGCAAAAACTAAAAACTATAAAAATCATGTGTTTAATGCAGCAATTAATTATGGTGGACATGACGAAATACTTCGGGCGACAAGAAAGATAATAAATGACGGAGTGAAGGCTGAGGATTTAGACAGAGACTTGTTTGCATCATATCTTGACACTGGTGACCAGCCATACCCATATGTTGACTTGTTTGTTAGAACTTCTGGAGAACAAAGAACATCAGGCTTTTTACCTTGGCAACTAAATTACGCAGAGTATAGTTGGGAACTTGGACATTTGCCGGATATGACACCTCAAAAGTTAAAAGATCTAATTATTGATTTTTCAAGACGTAGAAGAAGATTTGGTGGTAATGATGCTATGGAACATTTTACTTTTGATCCACATTTAGTTGCAAACCTTGAACTTAAATGGTGGAGGTTGGGGAATATTCCAGAAGGTGTTAGTTTTTTGGAATATTCTGTCAAACACTTAAAAGAACAGTTTGGATTATCAAAAGAACTTGCAGGCAAAGCAGCAATTTATTCACTTGAGGCAATTAGGTTTCAAGATAAAAACAAGTTAGAAAAAGCAAAGAATTCTCTTAAAAAATTCTATAAATTACTAAAGAGTGAATTAAAACTTGCTTTTGAGCCTGAAATAGTTGCTTCTTTGGAAGTTGAGATGAGGAAACAAAAAGGGGAAAACGAGGAAACCACAAAGGAGCATTTGGCAGAAGTTTATAGAATTAGTCTTTTTCAAGCGGCAAAAGCTGCCCACCTTCGCGTTCTTGCCAATATTGCTAGAAATAAAGGTGATTGGAACAGGGCAGAGGATTATTTAGAGAAATATTACAATGCTTTGAAAGAGCGTATAGCATAATTCGAAGCAATGCCAAGCTTGTTTACAATTTACCCTTAAGCTTTAGTATAAAAAGTTGATCTACCTTTATTGTGTGGCAGGAGCAAGCCTAAATTTACCATTTTTGATAAATCCCTAGAGGCAGTAATCTGGCTTATTTTAAACATCTTGCAAACTTCTTTATTTGAAATTTTCACTTCTGGGTTGTTCATTTTTTCCATTATGCTTTTTTGTCTATCCGAAAGTTTATAAAAGTTGGGAGAAAATTTTGACTTTGTTGGATCTGTAACTAGTTTCAGTGTATTTTGATAACTTTTTTTGACTCCTTCGGTAAAATATTCAAGCCAAAAGGTTGCATTCTTGTCTTTTTCAATAGACTCTAGGGCTTCTTTTAAGGAAACTAGGTCTGATCTGTAATAATCCTCCAAAATTAAAAGTCCACGCAGGTCGTAGCCATGTTTTGAAAACATCAGGTGGGAAAGTAACTTGGCAACTCTCCCTGTCCCGTTCTCGAAGGGGGACAATTTAGTAATCTCAATTTGCAATAAACCTGCCTGAATGACTGGGTGATCATTTCCTGATTCTATAAACTTTAAAATATCAGCAACTTCACTTTCTTTTGATCTAAAATATGTTGAAGTAGAACCAAATACAGACTTACATGAGATGTTGTAAATTTCTAGTATGTTTTTTGAACTAATCTGTGATTTTGAAGCCGTCCAATATTCTCGAATCAACCTTAAAGTTTCAATATAGGAAACAACTTCTTTCTGGTAGTCGTTTAACTTTTTAGGTAGTGGTTTAGACATTAATTTATAAGCTTGAGTTTTAGTGATTGGATTTTTAGCTAACGTGAGTCCCCAATAAGCCTTTTCAATGTCTGATTGATACTTAAGTAAATTTTCTGTTCTAGGCTTTAATGGGGTAGTTAATATCTGAGTTCTTAACTTATCGACTATACTTAAGTTTTCTTTAATTTCTTCAGATAAATGATAAGACAGATTTATCATAATGGGTAGTATCAAATAATCATATCACTATCACGTCAGGTCGTCAAATTAATATGTAGTCGCATTAGATGAGGCTAAATATACAAAATGAGATAAGAATACGATAAGATAACTTGAAAACAAAATGCCTATTGACAACCTATTTTAAAAAGGAACATACTATTATTGTTGGTAAGGAGGTGAAGTGATTAATATATGTTAAAAAACATAGGCGCAACAGAAATCATTGTAGTAGCAGTTTTATTGTTAGTTTTCTTTGGAGGCAAAAAGCTTCCTGAGTTAGCTAAAGGCATCGGAGACTCTATTAAAGAGTTTAAAAATGCTGTAAAAGGAAAGTAGTAAAAAAAATGTATTCTGCCCAATACAAATTACGTTCGATAGTTACCACTCTCATAATGGGGGTGGTAGCTTCGTTTTTTAATCCTTCAGTTACTTTTGCTACCAATGTTTCAGTTTGTAACCCCGGAGAGAATTGTACTGTTGGCGAATATCTATATGATGATGAATATCAACCAGACACAGGTGCAACTTGTAACTTAAACTCAAAAAATCCTGATGGAACAGCTTATTTAACTAACCAATCATTATCAAGTACCGCAGATGGTTGGTATGGTCACACATTCACCACTCCAACAACAACTGGTTATTACCGTTCAGAAATTTGTTGTACTGCAGGATCTGATTATTTATGTATAGATAAAAGTTTTGAAGTTAAAGAAGAGGTTGCCGGTGGTAGTAGTTTAACTACTAATGATATCGCCTCAGCTGTTTGGGGTTATAGTGGTAGGACATTAACAGGCTTTAATAATATAGTCTCTGATGTTTGGGGTTTTGCCTCAAGAACCTTGACTAGTGGCGCAAATATTACAACTTCTGTTTCCTCAACTGAAGTAACTAATATTAACACAGTAGTTAATGAAACAAGACTTTTATTAGAGCAGTTAATTAACAAGCCAATAATTGAAAATAGCCTTGAGGAAGTAGAGGAAATAGACCTAGGACAAAGAATAAGTGATAGTAAAATAGCCACAAACGAACTATATGTTAATCTACTCTTGGTTAACACTGCTTTAACAAAAACCAATAAAAATTGGAAAAATCTAACTGATAGACAGATTTTAGACAACCTAACCGAAGCTAAAAATCTATTAGGGGATGAGCCTGATTCATCAACACACAACACCATATTTGGAAAAACCAATCTCTTAAGAAGTGCTTGGGGATTTAAAGAGGCTGATGACTTATATGAAGAGGCAAAGGCAGTTAAACAGGCAATAAATTACACAATAACAGGATTATCAAGTTATGGGAAAAGCAGTACACTTCAAAAAGAAGTTGTTAGTGCTATAAATTACACCAACTCATCTGAAAAGGTACTTGCAAGCTTAAACAAAAAAATTTCTGAAACAGAAAGCTTGTCCAATTTGATTGATAATAACTTAATCGAAGTAAACAAAGTTTTGGGCCTTTGGACGACCTCTTCCTTTTTGGAGCTTAAAAATAAAACAGACAGTCTCACAAAAAACATAATTGCTATAAATAAAGTCCCCAAAGGCCAGCAGGTAATTGAATCTATCTATAGTGATATAACAGGAGAGAAAAAAGTTAAAAACAAATTACTGGGCTTAAGAGCGTTACTCTTTGCTAATAAAAAACTATTAATAGATGGCCAAAAAACAGCCTTTGCTGCAAATTGGTTGGAAGAGGGTAGTATTGTAGTTAAGACATTAATTACTAATCCTTCAAATTTAATTAGCCAGGAAGTACCTCTAAAGTATTATTTACCAAAGGAAATAAAAGAGGAACACATTATAGATGTTGATACTGGCGCAGAGGTAAAATATGATCCTGAAAAAGATCAGTTCTATATCAATGGAACATTTACATTAAAACCAGGTGAAACAAGGACAATCAAAGTTAGACTCGAAGACGTTTGGCAAATATCAGAAAGTGAAATTGACAGTTTACTTAAACAGACTGAGGAGTTAACGGGAGTTTTAGAAAAAACTGCCTACTTTGCACAAGGTATAACTCTAAAAAGTGAAATTGATATAAACTTGACCAAGGCTAAAGACTTTTTAGATGATGGTATTACACCTGAAGCCAAAATCAAAACCTATCGTGAAGCAGAACTGCAAATAATATCTGCACAAGAAAAAATTTCTAAATTAACAGATCTTGTAACACTTGCTCAGTCATCCGGTTCAATCTTAGGGTTTGTAGGTGGTTCACAAGCAATAGGTGTTTGGGGAATAGTAATTGCCATAACCACAGGCTTTATATTTATGACAATTTATATGAGAAAGCTACTTAATCCAAAGAAGGCAGTTACTGTTAACGCTTCACATAAGGGGAAAGACAAGCCTAATCACTTTGATAAAATAGCAGTATTTTTAGTAGTTGCAACTATTTCAGGGCTACTTTCTTCAATTACGGTTAAAAAGTTTGTTGTTCCACAACAGCTATCGGCAAAACAAACAACACAGGTCTTAGGATCTACTACAGTTGACTACAACCAACTAAAAGCAGTAGAGTTAGTTTCCATTGATGGAGTTGTTAAAGTCTATCAAGATGAGGGTACTGAAACAATTGCAGAGATACTTGATTCAGGCAAGCTTGCGGTAGAAGTTGAGAGGGGAGAGAAAAGAGTAAAAGTGGTATTTGACCAGAAAGAGATTTGGGTCGGGTTGGAAAATGTCTTAGTTAGATCCAACTGAGTTAAATAGATAGTGAATTAAGATAGCAAGTATAAGTCCAATTGGCCATAGATTTGTCTTTCTTGCGAAATATTGCATAACAAGAATAGTTGTAATGTGCATTGGTGTGACTAAAAGAAATCTGGTTGCTGATTTTCCTATTCCACCCACAATGGAGTACTCGGGGTTTAAAAGGTAAAAAATAGCTTCTGAAATAGAGAAAAGAAGGCCTAAAATGATGGCTACTTTAGTAGTGTTAGCGTATTTTGCCAAGAAAAACTTAAAAACTTCTTCAATGATGTGGGGGTAGGGAAGAAAGTTTTCAACTAAAAGGATAATAAAAGGAAAAACGAGAGCAGAGACATATTCCATTATGCTTTTTGTGTGTGATTACTCTTCTGACTTGTTGTTTACTGCTTTTCTAAACTCTTTAATTGAGTCTCCAATACCTTTTGATAGTTCTGGTAACTTTTTACCACCAAAAAGAACTAAAAGTACTATAGCAATAACAATAATCTCAGTTGTACCTATGTTTTGTAACAATTTATATCACTTCCTTTCCTTTTTTTATTATTTATCTCTGGACCTTTGCGTATATTCGATTCAATAATAGCGTAAGTTCAAACAAAATTACAAGTGGTAAGGTTAGGAGTATGAGTGAGAAAATATCTGTAGGTGGCATTAATGCCGCAAAAATTAAGGCAATCATATAGGCAATTGGTCTTTGTCTAATAAAAGTCTGAAGTGCAACAACTTTAAATTTCATCAATAAACTCATTGCAATTGGGTACTGGAAGGCAAGACCCATTAAAGAAGAGGTCACTAAAATTTGACTTAATAGTTTACTGATATCTAGCATATTACCAATATCTAATTCAACAGATTTTGAATAAAAAATGGTAACTACATACTTCATCATTAAAAAGCCAAAACTAAATCCAGCCAGAAACAAAAACACTGATAGAGGTAGAAAAGCAATTATTGATCTGTACTCTTTTACTTTCAGGGCTGGTTTAAGAAATGTCAAAAATTGATATATTAAGATTGGTATTGTTACAATTGTAGCTATTAAAAATGAAGAGCTGACTGCAAGATTTAAGAATTGGAAGGGTGAAGTAAAAACAATATTAACACCATCCAGATCTATAAGTCCTAAGATGAAAACAATAATTTTTTCGTAATAGAAAAAACCAATTATTCCAAAAAGAAGAAAGATAGACACTATAAAAAGTAACCGCTTCCTGACCTCTGATAAAAGAGGGAAGTAACGATTTATATTCTCTTGGACATTTGTTGAGATATTGTCACTCATTTTAAGAGTTATTCATTCATTGATTTTTTAAATTCACGTATAGCAACTCCAATGGATTTAATAAACTCTGGTAATTTTTTACTACCAAAGAAAACAATGACCAAAATTGCTAAGACAATTATTTCTGCTGTTCCTAGTCTAGACATCAAATAACACCTCCCCCCATTTTTATTTTTTCAACTTCTTGTGTGGCTTTGGAATATTCTTTTTTGATTTTTTTTAATTCTTTACCAGCTTGACCTGCATTTTTGGCTACATCTGAAATTTTCTTGCTACCAAAAATAACAATCAGAATTAGTACAATTAAGATAACTTCAGGCATACCTATGTTTCCCATTAAAGTCATAATAGTCTAACTATTTTAGAGAAGCAAGAGTGGCTTTAAGCTTAGTGGCCTTTAAGACTTGTCCTGCAGTACCTGCCGTTGTGTGACCCGCAATTACTTCATCCCAGACGGCGTCAGCTATGGCTGAAGCGGACTCACCACCGGCAGGTGTTTCTATAAATGTTCCTGTCCCTGCATCTCTAGTTGATCCAAGACTGTTACCTGAGAAAGTGTGGTTTAATCTGACACCTGTTCTTACGACTCCTGATCCAACATCAACTCCATAACCAGTGTTATTGAATATTAGGTTTGTTTCAAAGATGTTATCGGATATGTCAGTACCTGCCAGATCAATCCCATCAACCCCATTACCTGAAATAATTGACTGTCTTACTTTTAAGTTTGTTGTTGTATTCCCAATTTTAATTCCAGTGCCTCCACAATCTTCAATAACACAGGTATCAACTACACTTCTGGCTGAAGAACTAATATCAATTCCATCTCCGGTTGCCTCGTTTACCCAACAATCTTTAATTAAAACATTACTTCCTGTTATCGTAATACCATCATCAGTACCACCATTGTCAGTTTTTACAAAAAAGCCCTCAAACTCTACTGAGTCGGCAGTTATGGCAACTGTGGCTGTTCCGGGTGTACTTGGAACCATCTGAAATGCATAACCTGCACCCCTTACTTTTAATCCCGCTTTAGTGATTGTTATCTTTTCGTCAGTAGTAGTAATTCCACCTGTGCTTGTAGAAATTGCAAAAACAATGTCTCCAGCACCTGCAGTTGCTAAAGTTTGGGCTTTGTTAAATGTGGCAACTGCTGTTGCGGGGGATAGCCCATCATTAGTATCGGTTCCGGATGTGGGATTCCAATAAAAAATGGAACCAACTGCAGATTTCCTGCCACGTAGAGCTTCAATCATATACATCATTGCGTAATCTGAACTTGATTGAACCAAAGTAGGGGAGGACGATTGAGATATAACAACTTGAGTAAATGCAGTAGGATAAATTGGATTGTTATTATATTGATTTATAGCAACGATATTACCACCAGACAAAGTACAAAGGATCGTTTCTGGACCACTACGAGCCTCAAAAGCAAGCCTCCAGTCATTAATTAGCTCCATTGTAATACCTACATAAGCACCACCACCCAAGGGCTGTTTGCCATAGGCGTTAACAATAGTTCCATAGTCAAGATTTAGAAGGTTTTCTTCATATAGTCTTATTTGGTTGACTAAATCTTGCACATCAAGTGAGGTCTGAGGACTATCGACCTGTATTATTTTTTGTGCTTTTAAAAATGTAAGTGATGCTGCCATTTTAGTTAATTAGATAAATAGTTAATTAGATAATTAGTTAAGCTTCATAGAAACAAGATACGTTTATTATTTTAATCAATTTCTTGCCTTCGAGCTTGTATGAATAATCTTGATTAATTTTCATAGCTAGGTATTTCTTATTTATAATTTTGTCCGTTGTGGACTCTTGAATAAAGTTTTGTTTTTCTTTATTTAGTCTAAAGTTAGTAACCTGAAGTAGAGAGTTATTTGGTAGATTAGATATATCAAAGCCACTCAAATTAACAACTTTTGTATCATTATTAAGATATTTTGGAAAAACTAAACTAATCAAACCCCTATCAAAAAGAGCGATAAATGTCGCAATATCAGGTGCAATAGTAACCGCTAACTCTTTGGCATTTGGTGTTTCGTGGTTTTCGATTAGGTACTCAATGTAGTGACGATTTATCAAAACCACTTCTTTTTTTTGATTTAAACAAAAAAATATTAAACTATCCTTATATTGAAATATTGGTTTTAGCTTTAGGCTTTTAAATATTTTATAAATTCTTTCATTTATCCCAACTGACGATACGTCCATAAGTTTTGGATCGTTTGGTAGAAAGAATCCATTCTTATTAAAAACCCTAAAACCACTATTCGCTGCAATATTTTTGACTAGGTTAATAGTGATTGAGTCGTCGGGGTGGGTAAGCAGGGTTAATTTACTGTTTCTAACAGCTAATTCGGCGCTAAAAGAGGTATTTGTATAGATTATCTCAATTTCTTTTTCTGATTTTGTTTTTACAGAAATGTCTCCAGTAAAACTAATTAGATAGTCACTAATTTTTTTGATAATTAGGGTCAAATCTTGACCATTTCTTTCTGGGATAAGAAGATAGGTAACCATATTTTTATAAAAATTTCTTTGCAGTTTTGATATCTTTCTCCAAGACCTTTATCATTTCTTGGACTCTTTGGTGTTCATTTTTTTCTTTTTGTATAGCTTCTTTAAAAACCAGAATATTTTTGATTATCTTCTCCTGATATTTTTTAAGCTCAACTATACCGTAACCCCTAATTTCAATGACCGCCTTGGGGTTATAATTTGGAACTAACTTAACTTTATTTATTTTTTTAAGTCGTTTTTTCATACTTTATTGTTATTTATCCTTAAAGTTAGCCAACAGCTTCGATTATGGCAATCATCTGCATAAGCCTAGCTATTTGAGATTCACCCTTTTGTGCTTCCTTCTGAAGAACTTGAATATTTTTCCTAATATGGTTAACTTCTCTTTCTAGATCTTCCTTTTTGTATCTTAAAGCTTCTTCTTTGGTGACTGGCATATCTGAATTCATTAGATAATGATACCACAAATCTTTATGAGGTTAGCTTGGTCCAGAATGATTTATTCTCGTCTTCGCTTTGTTCTTGAAGCTTGCTTTTGCTTATAAATTTACCATCTGGACCTCTAGTAACGTTTTGGGCAGGGGGAGTGAGAATAGATTCAGACTCTACTGTTTCAGTGGTTTCTTCAACCTCACTTTCTTTTGGCTCTGGTTGAAATAACCCCTTTTTCTTTTTATTCTTTAGTTCTTTTTTTCTATTTTCCTCAAGCCTTATTCTTTCCTGGTTGGCTTCAATGGAGGTGTCGATCATTTTTTTGACTTCAGCCATTGATTCGCCTCTAAAAATCACGTTACCGTATGCATTTCTGGCAATGTGCATAATTTTATCTCCATTTTGTGATAGTGAGAATTCGTATTTTTTATATATCATATTAATTTTTTAGATTATGTAAAGATTGTATCACCTGATCTAATGACAGAAATGTTTGTTGGGTTTGCACCAACAACACTTGAGTCCTGTTCAAAAGGTAAGATATTACCGGCATTTCTGACTCTGGCTCTAATAAAGATATCAGGGTCAGTTGTACTATGAGTAATGGTTACAGACTCGGTTCCTGGTGTTCCTGATGAGCCTGTAGTTTCATAAACATCTATAAATGGAACATACCAAGTATCTTGTGGTGAAGTGGTTGTGGCAACTGGGAGTGTGTTTATTTCATAAGTGCTACCAGTTGTAAAACCTGCAATTGCTGGAAAAATAGTAACTTGGTTTGCACTTGTAACTTCCGTTATGTATGAAATTCCGGCAGGTGAAACACCCCTTATGAGGTCACCAACTTTGGCATTAGTGAATACACCAGAGTCAACAATCGTTGTGGTGTTTGATGTTGCATCTGCTGTTAAGCCTGTTGACGAAGCTAGTGTAAACGTTGATCCTGTGTAGCTTGAATATCTCATTCTAAATTCAGTATTTGCTGAAGTATCAACAAGTCTAATTGTTCCACCAGTTGATTTACCTGGAGTATCTGCCGTAATTGTTGCCCCCATTACTGCAGTTGTTGCCCCTGCTGACTGAACTGTTGCGTTGTATTCCGTTTTATCAATATCTCCACCCGAGCCTGTTAATCTAAAGACTGCAATTTTATCTCCCTCTCTAGTGTTACTGACTGTAACAGTGGCTTTAGTAGGTGCGACACGCACAATACCATTGTCGTCAACAAGTTGAAAATTGTTAGCATCTGCCGTCAAATAATCTTCCAAAACTACTCCTGGTGCACAGAAGAACTTACCACCAGCGAATGTCCCAAATGGCGCTGAGGCAATAGGTGTAACTGCTGTTGCTGAACCATCTATTTCTACAGTTCCTGCTTGTGAACCTGTTAGGGTGTGGGTGGTTGCATGTGTTGCAAATGTTCCACGACAGTTTCTAAGTGTAATGATTTTATCTGTGGTATTAATATTGACAATTGTACCTGTAGCACCTGATGTCTCTTGGGTAACAGTATCACCATCAACTAATGTACCAGTTACAGAACCAGTGTAAACTAAACGATAGTCGGATCCGATATAGAACTGTCCCTGCACTCCGTCAGTTGTGGTAGTTCCTGTTTCTCCACGTCTGGTTGAATATTTACTAAATTGATAGACGTCTGCAAGTCCGTTTTGGTTACAGTCTATGACAATTGAGTAGTTTTCAGGTGTTCCATTTTCGTCAATATCATATGATCCACCGGTTGCCAAGCCACCGTGGACAATTGTTGGTGGGCTAGCAAGGTCTGCAGGACCATAAACAGACGAGGAACCATCGATACTTCCAGTTTTTCCACCAGTTGCTGTAAAACCCTCATTGTTTGAAAGATCGGTGATAGGGTCACCAATTAAATAATATTCAAATGTTCCCGTCGCTGCAGCAGCACCCACTGATACTGAAGTGACAACGGCACGGGCAACACTGGAAATTGTCAACACATCACCAGCAGCTAGTGTTGATCCGTTTCCGCCATCAAAGTTAATTTGCTTATAACCTGTTTGGTTATCTAAATCATTACCTGTCTGAAGAGGAATAGGGTTACGACCTCCGTTAGTTAAGTCCACACTGTAATACGAGTATGACTTACTATATTGTCTAGCAAAAACCAAGATATATCCCTCATCTGTTTCAACACCCAATTCTTTAACATTAATTAAAATATCAATGTGTCCATCGCCCCACCAGTCTGTTGAGCCCTTGTAGGCTACCAGATTTGCACTGTTCTGGTTAATATAAATATGGGTATTACTCTCGATTGTACCAAGTGTGTAAATATTACTCCAAAGCGATTCACCAGCAGAAACAGAGGCAGATGATTGAGTTGCAGTATGGGCATTACAAGTGATTGTTCCAGATGTTGAATCCCAGTCATTGGCGGATGCAAAACTGTCAGGTCTAATCCAAAGAATACTTCCAGCTCCTGTTCCTTTAACATCTAAAAGTGTTCCGGCATCACCATCTGCGTGTGTTATATCAAGGCCAATGTCACCCGCAACTATGTCAGTGTTATTGCATATAACTTTGACAATACCAACATTTGAACCCGTGACTCTATCCCAGTTTGCAGTTTTTAAAGCACCACCTGTTAAATGTTCAACTGTCGTGCGGTCTATAAACCATGGATCTTTGGCTCCAGAGTCAATAATTCCAATTGTGTACTCAGTAGGGGTCTGTGCCGACATTGGGACACCATCGTCCATTTGGGTTAGTTCGTCAAAGAGATCTTGAAGGGCAGAATATAACTCGTTTACTGTACGAGTTCCTGTTGCTGAACCAGTCCATTCTATGCGTTTTTGCCTGTTTTCTACGCCATAATAGACTGTAAAATCTCCACTTAAAATAGTATCTGCCATACGTTAATAACTAGTTTACTCTATTTAGTCTATGCCTTGTCAACTGACATTAACTGTATCAAATAAGTCGGAATTGATACATTTAGTCGCTAAAAGTTGTAGTTTAAAAAATTTACGTTCAAATAGAGCTGTTTTAGGGGTTTAAAACAGAAGACTTTGGAGAGTCAGTTTCAACCTTGAGTTCAGTCCCTGTTTGGGGTATTAAAAAGTTGTATATAGCAAGTAAAATGTAAACAATGATGGGTATTAAAAGTAAAACTCCAGCATAGGAAATTGCCAAAGTCCAAAGTACTGGGGTAACAGTAGAACTGGTTGCCAAAATTTGAAATGCATATATTTCTGCGACAAATCCTAAAACTAAAGAAATTAAAGCTTTTTTAAGATACTGACGTTCCATAATAGAAAGTATTAAGGTCACAGAGAGCATAATAGCAACGGATCTGATAACAACTGCAACAAAAGTCATAGGATAAAGCTTGAAATAACTCTCTCTTAAAAAGAAAAGGGGACTGGTGACTACTAAATTTAAACTTCCTGCAAAGTAATCAAGCGCATATGCAACTATAAAAAGACCAAGTGTGATTACGAAAACTACTTCCTTTTTCATATTTACAATATAATCTATGAAGTCCCGTTTGTCTACTTGACAAATATTATATTAATAGTTATACTTTTAGTATAATGCAGTTATATAAAAGAAAGGTTTTTGATAAAATTGAGCCCTACATAGGTGATGAGACAGTAATTGTGCTTCATGGGGCAAGGCAGGTGGGTAAAACCCATATTTTGTATTATTTACGCGAATGGCTTAACATAAAAACTAAAAAGAATTTTTATTATGATCTGGAATACCCTGAATTATTAGAATTTTTTAATAAAGGTGCTGATTCTTTGATCTCTAAAATTACAGATGAAGGGTATAAAAAGGGTGAAGATTGTTATGTGTTGATAGATGAAATACAGTATTTAGATAATCCAAGTTCGTTTTTAAAAATTATTGCTGATCATTATAAAAATATTCATCTTATTGTTTCAGGTTCATCTACATTTGAAATTAAATCAAAATTCAAAAACTCACTTGCGGGGAGAACTGTTTCTTTTGAAGTTTTTCCATTGGATTTTGAGGAATACTTAGAATTTTTAGGAGTTAATATAAAAATAACAGACCCATTATCTGAAATTACTACAGAAAAACTAAAAGAATTATATTTCAAATTTATAAAATATGGCGGTTATCCAAAAGTTGTGCTTGAAAATGATGAAGAAAAGAAAAAACAGTTGTTATTACAGCTAATCGATACCTACATCAGAAAAGACATAAAAGACCTTGCAAATATTAGTGATATTAAGAAATTTAACAATATGTTAAAAGTATTAGCTTCACAGTCTGGGCAACTATTGGATATGCAGTCACTTTCTCGAGAAATTGAGATATCCTTAATTACGCTCAAGAAATATATCTCAATATTAGAAGAAACTTATGTTATTAAACTTGTTTCCCCATATAGTAAAAGTGCAAGTGTTGAAATAACTAAAACACCGAAGCTATTTTTCTATGATAGCGGTTTGCAGTCTATTTTATGGATGAACAATTTCCAAGATGTTGTTTTAGGTTCTGTTTTTGAAACAAACATCTTTGGGGAACTATCTAAGGTATTTGATAGAAAAGATATTTCATTTTGGAGAACTAAAACTCACATGGAAATAGATTTTGTTATTGAAAAAAACATGGATCCATACATACCAATCGAAGTAAAATTAAATTTTGGCAATTTCAACCAGAGAGCAATTAATACTTTTAATAAAAAATACAAACTTAATAGTTGGAAAATGATTGGATTAAATGGTAAAAAAATAAATAGTAGCTTTATTTATCCGAAGGAAAATTTTATTTATCCTTGGGAGATTAAAACGCTAGTATAATTAATTTTCATTTTAAACTGTCGTGTCTTCAATCATTGAAATGGTTGTTGAGAAACCAGATGAAGTAATTGTTCCGACAGTTGAAGCGGGGTAATATCTTGTAGTATCACCACCTGACGATTTTCTTACCCTAATATAAACGTCAGTATTGCCTGTGTAATTGTAGCTTTCTGTTGCAATTCCACTTGCGTTTGTATCTTCATTCATAAGCTGTAAGTCATCGCTGGTTCTATAAATTGCAGTTTGTGCGTTTTCAATTGGATTATTACTACCGTCAATAACTGTTATTGACAGAGTAACGGCATTTTGCACTATTACTGTAGCTCCTGCCGTTCGGATTGAGGGTGTAGAACCCCCCCCAATAATACTGACCGTCATACTACCACTTGCAATATTTACATAAATAGCCTCGTTTCCAGTACTTCCATTTGTTTCTGCATAACCTGTAAATGTAACTCCAGTAAGTGTCATATCAGTTGCAGTTCCACTTATTTCAATGGCGTGTTGCGTCCCAGTGGTTTTTGTAAAGGTTGAATTTGAAACATTATCAGCATCTCCAGGCGAAGCAGAAGTAACTTTAGTATTGTAAAATTCACAATCGATTAAAGTTGCGCTGTTCTGCGTGAAGCTCGGACAATCTATAAAGACCATGCCGTTCAATGTGACAGTTGAGCGCAGGGTGACATTTGCGCCAATAACAGAAGTACCAGAGAAATCTATGTCCGCAGATGCGCTGTGACTCGCATTGAAGCGCCAGTAGTACGGAGTGTCCCGCGTGAATACGCAGTTAGTGAAGTGAATGTAATCGTCTGACCCTGTACCGTAGAACTCTATACCCAACTTGCTGTCATCTACATGACAATCCACATAACCGTTTGCTGGATCGGCTTGTCTAGACCATTGAAATGTTCGAAGGTTAATCTCTATTCCGATTTTTTCATTACCACCTATCTGGAGAGGTATCCAGACTGATACAGCAGAACCACTTTGGTTAAGTACGGGGATATATCCACAACCACCGTTTACTGCAAAAATCAGATCATCGAATCTAAATGGGATGGTTGAAGAACCGCCCGCTAGAATTGCAGTACGCAACTCCCAGAGTTCATTCCACAGAATTGCTGGGGCTCCATAATAACCTGAGGAACCAAATTGCACGAGATCAAGTGACGCGAAGTTTGGTGTTCCTGCCGAACTATACTGACTTGTGGAATATGAGGGTTGTACAAGCCAGTTCACGCGAGCGTTTGGTGTGTCTGTTTTACTAAACTGGCCTCCTACGACCCATGCGCGCCAGTTGGATGTGTCCGATCCAGCAAGAAAATATTTACCACCACGAGCCACTGTTCCCGAATCAAGATAATCACGCGGAGCGAGATGAAGGAATGTTCCAAAAATGAGATCACCTGTCGTTACATCTTGTGTCGCGGTCATATTAATTTCTATGGCATTGAGGGCAGTTGTGCTTGATGCTCCCGCATTTCTCGCTGAACCACGGAATGGGTTATATCCGGAGTCAGCCGTGGTAGTAATAGCTATCCCAGAAACTGTTTTGCCTGCAACGGAGGTGATGGTATTACTGCCCACCGCCGCATAAGTCCCACGGTCAATAGCCCCTGTTGTACCTACAAGTGGAGAAATAAGAACAGACGGTACGACATCGAGCGGAATATAGGGTGGTATGCTTGTACCACTTGATCCATCTCTTACCTCCACCATACCCGCTTTACCATCATCCTGACCTCCACTCCACATACTTGGTGCTGACACTGTTGTTGATGTTGTAGGTTCAAATGAGTATGCTACACAACTCCCGCCGTTTGCCGCATCACCGACAAATATGTTAACCCATGGTGGTAAATGTGAGGTGCCTATAGTAGTATCCGAAAAGCGGTGGGAAAATAAAAGCGCATTTGCTTGTGATGTGGTTATATTAACACCGGTAAAGGGCAAGGTACTACTTGTGGCGCCATATGCTGTTGAGTTGGGAACAGCGTCGGCAACCGTTGTACCATACACATCTCTGATAGAAATGACAGTGCCAACACACGTGTCAATAGCAAGTGGGAAAGTCACGTTTTCGGAAGAAGAAGTTGCCCGCAGCGCATAAACTCCACCACCAGCACCGGTACTGGTAGATGACCGGATCAGTGTCCAGTTGCTTGAAGAAACAGGGGTGCCGACAGAGGTGCTTGGAGTTGTGAATGTAGCAGTACCGTCTTTCCCAACGAACGCTAGAAGTAAATCTCCCGCCTCATGCACGGGCATATCCATAACCATGTTCGCGGTAGTCGCCGCTGCGTAAATTGTTGTTGCGTAGTCACGAATTCTAGCCATAGGTCCCCCCTAAGAGATTCTTAAAAATACTTTTGATACATTGGCTATTTACGTTTATGATAAATGTCAAAAACGATTCTTCTGAAGGTGTTACAATAACTGATTTAATTTTTCTACCATTTATCATTTTTTGATATTTTTAATTGCTCTTTTGACAAGTTGATCAAGATCTAGGTCACTTTTAACAATATAATCAGTTGCTCCTCTTGTTCCGTCTTCTGATTCAGTTAAATTTGAGGCAACAATAACGGGTATATTTGCAAGTTTGTTGTCATCTTTGACCCTTCTTAAAAATTCGTAACCATCAATTCCTGGAAGTAAAATATCAAGAATAATAACATCAGGCAGCCACTCGTTAAGTATGACCAACCCCTCTTCTGCGGTTCTGACTGTTTTTACCAAGAAATTAGATTCTTCAAATTTATATTTCATTGCCTTGTTTATAAATTTGTCGTCTTCTATAATTAATACTCTTTTTTTCATATTCAAATAAATTAATTGGTTATTTTAATTAACACCTTTTTCTTTTTAACCATATATTTATCTTAGTGGAATTGACACTAAAACTAAAGTTCCAGTTTTAGTGTTACCTAATTTAATATCGCCTCCGTGGGCTTTAATAATTAGTTTTGATAGGTAAAGCCCCAGTCCTGCACCTTCAGTATCAACCATTTTTGCATTTGTTGCTCTTGAAAACTTGGCAAAAATATTATCTCTTTCATTGACGGGTATTCCTATACCATCGTCTTTTATTTTAATTACTATACTATTATTTGATTTATTGATGTTAATCTTTGCAAGCCCTTCTTTGCTAGAATATTTAAAAGCGTTGTGAATTATGTTATATATTGCTTGAAAGAAAAGTTTTTCATCTACTTCTAATTTATATATTTTAGCTTGACTTACTAAGTCATATTTTATGTTTTTACTATTAAACTCCTTACTGATTTGTTTTAACGTATCAGTTACTATTTGGTTAAGATTTACCTCTTTTTTATCAAGTTCTATCTTGTCATTTTCAAGCTTAGTGATATTTAAGACGTTTCCTATCAGTTCAATCATTCTTTTAACTGATATGTGAGTATCTTTAAGTATTCTTCTTTGCCTTGAGTTTAGCTTGTTCTTAGAATCTTTAAGTAATATTTCTGTAAACCATTTTATAGAAGTTGCAGGGGTTCTTATTTGATGAGAAATTAAAGAAATAAAGTCTTTTCTTAAACTGTCAAGTTGATTTAGTTTATCTATAGTTTTTTCAATTAGTGAGTTTCCAATAAAAAGGCCGATTATGAGAGAAAATGCGGTAATTACAACTGAAATTAATATGTTTTTTATAAACTCTATCTGTATTTCTTTTGCGATGTCGCCTTTAGACTTACTGGCCACAATGTATAGACCTTGATCATTTCCTCTAAATATCTCCTTATAAGCATATATTCTTGGTTTACTATCGATCCCTGTCGTTTCTATAAGACCTTCGTCTTCGTTAAGTAAGCTTAATAGGGGGTCGTTTGGAAATTCTTTTCCAATCAAATTTTCAGTTTCAGGTATTCTCGCTAGAACTACACCTTTTTTATCAAGAACTGTAACAACTACGTTCTTATCTATTTCAAGATTTGAGATGAGCTCATCTAGCCAGTCGAGATTTAATGTGGCAAATACAACACCACCTCCACTGTTTAAAAGTGGATAGCCGAAATTAATACTGGCTTTGTTGGTTGACCTACTTATTACATATTCACCAATACTATAATCCTTGGTTTCAATTGCTTTTTTGAAAAAAACTCTATCGGAATGATTTATATCTCCATCTGTTTCTATAGCAGAACAGATAAGATTTCCTCTTATGTCAGTCACTCCAAAATTTCCGTATCTACGGTATTTTGAAAGGAGCTCGGATAAGTAGGTTGCACACTTATAATCCTTACTCATTACTTCTGGTACTACTGAAAGTGATATTAACAACTGCCTTGCTGACTCAACAATCTGAATATTTTCGGATGCCACTATTTGAGTGACATTACTGATATCTTTTTTTGCCTCACTTTCAGATTTTTTATAGCTAGTTACGTTTAAATAGATGACAAATAAAAAGATTGGTATTAAGGTTAAGGTGTTTAATAAAAATATTTTTTTCCTAATCATTTATATTTACTATAGTACTTTAAATAACACCATTAGTCTGTAGAGTCGTCATGAGCGAATATTCATTTGATGGTTCAATTTAAGTTTATGCTAAATGATATTCCAAATACTTTGAGTTGTCTATCAGGCGTTTGGATCTTCAGTTAGAATAATTGTAGTGCTAAAACCTTCATTAGTAATTGTACCAGTGCTTGAGGTTGGTATGTATTTTGGACCGCCCGATGAAGCTTTACGGACCCTTATGTATATGGATGTGTTAGAAACATAATTAAAGTCTTCAGTTGCAATACCTGAGGCATTGGTATCTTCATTCATAAGTTGTGTGTCGTCAATTGATTTAAAGACTGCTGTTTGAGCATTTTCAATTGGGTTGTTGTTTTTGTCCACTACGGTGATAGTTATATCAACAGTGTTATTGATATTGACTGTGGCACCAGCAGTTCTTATGCTTGGCGTGCTACCACCACCCGAAATATTAAGTGTAACTATTCCACTGGCGATGTTGACATAAATAGCCTCATTGCCGGTTGAACCATTTGAGGAAGCAAAGCCGGTGAAACTATTACCAACAAAAGAAATAGTTGAAGCTGCACCGCTTACTTCGATAGCATGACCTGTCCCTGATGAAATAAAAGTACAGTTAGAAATATTATCCAGGTCACCTAAGGTGGCAGAGGTAATTTTGGAGTTGGAAAAGGTGCAGTCGTCAATGACGGCGGAGTTTTGCGTGATGGTGGGGCAAGTGGTAAAAGTCATACCGTTAAAAGTGGTGACTGCTCTAAGTTGGACATCTCCTGCACCAATAATGGTGAGTCCTGAAAAGTCGTAGATGGCGCTAGCTGATGAGGAGGAGTGAATACGCCAGTGATATTTACTTTGGCTGGAAATCACTGATGAGCGGTGAATAACGGTGTCGGTAGCGCCTGCGTAATAGGTAAAACCCACTGTGTTGTCAATACCATTGTAGTTGACTATTTTTTTAGAGTAGTTTTTTTGACTGGGAAATTCGATGGCGGTTGAGTCAAGGCTAAGATAGAGAGGATTAGTTCCGCCGTCACCAAACTGAATGGCCTGCAAACAAAGCATTTGTGATGAACCTTGTAAAATAGAGGAGTAGCGATTTTTGTTATTGGCGGCAGATTTGACAATAGCAGGAATATCAATTGGTTCTGTGGAGTTGCCTCCTACTAGGGCAAATGTATCCATTGCCCAAGTAGGTCCAAAGGCTACTTGTTGAGTTAAGACACCAAGTCCTCCTGTCCATATGCCGTAACGTCTAATATCGGAATTGGTGATTGTGCTATTACTGTCAACCGTATCTGTGTTAGATGCATTAATTACAATTGGTACAACAGATCCAGGTGGAGTTGCAACGTCAGAGCCGTGTACTTGCCAGATTTTATAGTTTTGTCCTGCAGTGGTACCTGATTTCATACCAAACCATACTCCTCGTCCAGATCCTAGGGTAGACAAGCGCTGATTTTGTACAGGGGTTGCGTGCCTAAAGTGAGTTAGGATGTTTCTTTCCCCCACATTATAGCGTGAAGCTGCAACGACTCCCTCTGCACCACTAACTTGATTGGCGGTTGCTGCATTGGTTACTCCAGAGAAAGACATAAACGAACCCTTGTCGTTGCCGATATCGACTACGGCAGTTGCGACTGTTGCATCGTTGGCGGTTTTACCTGCTAAGGTTGTACCCCAGTTGGTATCGGCGGTTGCAGCAATAGCACTGTTACCGTCATATGCAATACCGAATGAGGGGGTGATATAAATTGAGTCATCGCTAGATGGATATGGGGGAATTACGGTCGCACCTCCAGATGGCTGACGAATTTCAATAACCGCCTTGGTTCCACTACCCGAGACCATGGCGCTGGCTGTGTAGGCAGTGGTTACACCAGTGCTACGTTTAAAAAACCAACCTAATCCTAGACCTTCGGCTGAGCCATCAACTTTATTTTCTTCTTGTAAAACAGAGTTGACAAAGTGAATGGATGGGGCTGCGGCAGTACTGGTGACGAGAGTTAAAACCAAAGAGTTGGAGTCGGAAGTGGTGAGAGTTGGTAGAGCAATGGCTGTACCTGTTGAAGTTGTATTGGTTTGAAGCATTGGACTACCACCTGTATAGGATTGGTAGGCGTCTCTAATTGCGACCACGATACCAGAGTATGTTTCGTTGACGGTTGAAGTAAAAGCTACATCACCTTCACCGGATGCGGCGGCATATTTCCAGTAAACTGTGGTAGAACACGAGTTGTTACGGTTGAATAAGTTGTTCCATGACCCCACACCATTGGAACAACCCCAAGTAGGGGTACCAGTATCGCCCACACAGATAGCGATGAGCAAGTCATTTTCCTCGTAAGCGCAGATGGGAATAGTTAAACCTGCATCTGTTGTGACACTTTCGTAGGCAAATGATGAGTCGCGTATTGCAGGCATAATTATAATTTAGAATATCATATTGAAATAGTCATATATCAGGTTTGTTCTATTTGGCCAGCCAGTGGTTGCATTGGTAAAGTCTGAAGCTCCCTTGATATATCTATATGCTCCAGTCGATAATTCTTTTTGTATAAACCATGCACCGTCTTTATTAACAAATCCATAATAAGTATCTGTTCCTGTGTCATCAACCTCTGTGATGTTATATCCATCTGTTGGCTTTTTCTCAGATGGGTCAATTTTTACACCCGCTGAATCTTTAATAGATATGGTTCCTGGTCCCGGCATACTTCCAAAGAATGAGGCTTCTGCTTTTCTGGTAAAAACAGTTAAAAGAAAAAGGGAACCACCTGCAGCACCTATTAATTTTAAAAACTTTCTGCGTTCAGGGTCATAATCTGGGTTTTTAATCTTTTTTATTTGGTCGGGAATAATATCCAAAACTGGTTCAATTGATATAACCTTTTGCTTGACAGGTAGTATTGCCACCAAAAAATAAAACGCAAGTGGGGAAAACACTAAAGCAATAAAAAGTTCTATAAAATTTTGTGAAGACAGCATTCCTGTTACCAGCATAAAACTGGTGATTATAAAAGAGTAAAATACTATTAGTTTTCTCATATGTTATATAAATCTATAGACCGAAATTAGGGACAATACAATTAGAAAAGAAATAAAAAAGAAAACACTTCTTTTATGCTTTGCTAAATGAAAGTCATTATTGTTTGTCAAAAAAGTTGTTAGAAAATAAACGGGAATGGGTAAAAATATTATTGATAGTGTGGAATTAGTAATTACAGAACCAACTAGTATAAAAATAGAAAGTATGCAAAGTAAAAATAAAAATAGCTTGTTCATATTATTCTTGCTTTAAATTTTTTACAAGATTTGAAAACTCTTCAAAAGTAGTGGTTAGACCTAAAACTTCTCTTAAGGCTCTGATTTCTGCCTTAATCATGGTTAGGTCGGCGGTAATGTCGTTTTCATTTACTACAACGTTTGCGTTTTCAGTAGAAATAGGTTTGTCTGTTGCAATAACTTGCGGTGTTGTTTGTTGCAATGAAGTTACCTTCGCTGTGTCCTTTAATACCTTAATAGTATAAATGTTTAGCCCAATTGCAAATAGAACTAATATTAGAATTGCAAGCAAAACCCTTGTGTATTTATCCATTTTTTTTGTTATTATAAATATACCACTAATCCCATGCTTAAGTACACAAAGAATCCATTTTTAATAAGTTTCGCCTTTTTACTATTTTCGATTCTTTTTCTTTCAATATTTTTTAATAAAATTTCAAGAGATAAGTTGGTTGAACAAATCCAACACAGGCAACAAATGTCAGTTAGGGCCGGTGCGAATTCAGTAGAAAGTTTTTTGACCTCTGTTGGTAGTATGACTACGCTTTTAGCAATTGATCCAAGAATTGAAGCTTTTGACGAGTTTATAAAAGCTTGGCAAGATGAAAGTATTTCTGGAGTTGTGGCAGCTGATAAAAATGGTCTTGTTTACTTACATTCTGAAAGGGGTAATGTAGAAAGCGAAGGTCAATCAGTAATAGAAAGGGACTATTTTGAATGGGCAAGAACAGCAAAAAAAGGTGAATATAAAGTTTTCCCTGCAATTGTCTCGAAGTTGGGCTCATCTAAGGGTAAATATATTTTACCAATTGCATCACCGGTTGTAAAAAGTGACAACTTTGATGGGGTGGTTGTTGTGGCAGTTGTTTTGTCAGACTTGGTAGAACACTATATTAATGGTTTGGAAATATTAGAGTCAAGCGATTATTATCTAGTAACCAATAGGGGAGAAATTATATATTCAACAATACCTAGTTTAATTGGCTATAAATTGGAGGATTTGTTAGCTAATAAATTTTTAGGTTCACAAATAATATATGACCTGATCAGAGAAGAAATGGCCAGTGAGGGTGACACTGTGCTAAATTTGGCAATTCCGAACTCGGATAGAAGTCATAAACTAGAACCATATTTAGTTAATGCTTCTACAATAAAACTAGCAGACAGAAACTGGAAACTAGTTACAACAACACCTGAAAATGATTTAAAGGCTTTTACCTTTAACTTTTATAGTAATCAGATTTTGGTAATATTTATTACTGTGGCTATTTTTATAATGTTAACCTTAAGAGCTTCAAAACAAACGGGCTACGACCAAGCAGTAGAAGATGAACATCAAAGGCATAACTTAGGTAAACACTCCAAATCTTGAAAAGTTCCACTGTTATTTTAAAAATCTTTTAATATTTTGCCAGTTGACAGTTATGTACCAGTTAATTATATTGTGAATAGTTAAAGTAGGCAAAAGATATGGATGACAAACCAACAAAAATAAAAGTAAAACTAGAAAGTCTCCCTGATTTATTGACTGTTCGTGAAGTTAGTGACTTGCTTCGTGTTTCACCGCTTACAATTAAAAGATGGGGTAAAAGAGGTAAACTTCCTGCAATTAGAATTAATTCAAGAGGGGATAGACGTTATAAAAAAGAAGCAATACTTTGGCTTCTGGGTATGCAGGCCAAAGACTAACCCTCTTTACTTCTTGATATGTTTCCACTTTTGGTATATAATTATACTGATTATGGAAACGATAAAATTGTTAAATAACAAAAATGTTCCATTGTTTACTCTAAATGAACTTGGGGGTATTTTTGCTATTTCAAATAGGGGGACTCTTTATAAAAAAATTGAGCGCCTGATAAGTAAGGGTATATTAAAATCGCTTACAAAAGGTAAGTATGAATATTTACTTCAAAATACCAACGATTTTACAAGAGCAAATTTTTTATATCAAAGTTCATATATTTCACTTGAGTCCGCACTTTCTTTTTATTCGATAATTACACAATTTCCATATGAAATAACATCTATTGCAGTCAAAAAAACTAAAAATATTACATCCAATGACAAGATGTTTTCGTATGCTCAAATTAGTCCTAATTTCTTTTTTGGATATGAAAAAAAAGAAGATTTTTTGATTGCAACTCCAGAAAAAGCATTACTCGACTATCTATATTTTGGAAGTAAAGGCTTAAGAAAAATAGATTTAGATGAAATGGATCTATCTAAAATTAACAAAAAGATTTTTAATAAATGGGGAAGTATAATGGGTGTTAAATATAGATTATGATTACTAACATACAACTAAAAGATTTGTCAAAGTTTTATAAAATTGATGAATTTACAATTTTTAGAGAATATTTACAAATTCTAATTTTAAGTTATATCTATCAAGAAAGAAAAAGTGAAAAAATTGTTTTTAAAGGTGGAACTGCATTGCGATTAATGTATGGATCGTCACGATTTTCTGAAGATTTGGACTTTTCGACCACTTTGACATTTAAAGAAATTAAAGACTTTGTTCTAAATTTAGGAAATAAGACAAAAAAAGAATTGCCCGAGCTAAAGTTTACAGAAATTTACCAAGGCAAGGAAGGCCTTAGATACAACATTAAATACGAATCAAAGATTTTCAAGTTTCCTTTAAATTTAAGACTAGATTTTCATATTGTTAAAAGTATTAAAAATATTGATAAGAGTGTTTTGACAACTAGATTCCCAGTCCTTATTTTCCCAACAATTTATCATTTGAATAAAAAAGAGATACTGTCAGAAAAACTTAGATGCCTTAAAACACGTTTTAAGGGTAGAGACATTTTTGATATCTGGTATTTATTTTCAACAGGAGAAGTTATAAGTAATAAAAAATATAGTGAAACTTATAAAAAGAATATTCAAGAATTTGATGACAACGACTTAGCTCGTGATCTTGGTAAATTTTTACCACTATCTCAAAGAGCAATACTGCCAGAACTTAAAAAAACATTATTAAAGTATTTTTAAATAGAATATGCAAAAAAGAAGCAATATTGTGGCTCCTGGGTATGCAAAGTAAGGATTAAACAGATTGGGTTGTTATTTTTCAATCCTTTTGTATATTCCACAATTTTGAATAAACTCCATTTTGATTATTGAGAAGTTTGTTGTGTTTGCCAACTTCTACAATTTGACCTTTATCCATCACAATTATTCTATCTGCCTTTTTGATAGTTGAAAGTCTGTGGGCTATTATAATTGTTGTTTTGTTTTTGGCATAATTCCAAAAAGCATCTTGGATTAGTCTTTCACTTTCTGAGTCCAGATGGCTAGTTGCTTCATCAAAAATTATTATGTCAGGATTACTCATAATCATTCTGGCAATTGCTAACCTTTGTTTTTGCCCTCCTGAAAGTTTGATACCTCTTTCTCCAACATTAGTTTTATATTTTTCTGGCATACTTTCTATAAAATCAGATAAGTGGGCCATTTTTGCTGCCCCTTTAAGTTTAGCTCCATATTTTTTGTGTGAGTTATCTCCATAACTGATGTTGTATCCAATAGTGTTATTAAAAAGGACAGGTTCTTGGGGTACAACACCAAAAAAGCTACGCAAATCTGACTTGTTAAACTTTTTAATATCAATACCATCAATTAAGATCTTTCCTCGTTCTGGGTCAAAGAATCGCATCAATAGCTTTGTAATTGTTGTTTTACCACTTCCACTTCTACCAACAAAGGCTACAGACTCACCTTGATTGATTTTTAAGTTAAATTTTTTAATTGCATTTTTAGTACCTCCAACATATGAGTGAGATACATTTTTAAACTCAATATTACCTGTTACAGATTTAATATTAACAGGGTTTTTTGGTTCTTTAACTTCTGTTTCATAATCTAAGATACTAAAATATTTTTCAATATCAGCATAGTTCTTGGCTAAATCTCTAAAGCCCCAGATTAGATCCCAAAGTTTTGGGTAGAAGTTGCCTAAAAAGCCTGTAATTAAGACAAAGTCTCCAACAGTAAGTTTTAATGAAACAGTTTGTTTAATTGTTGCATAAAGGACAAAGAAAATACTGATGTTGATTATTGCACCCATTGTTCCGTCAATAACTCTAAATGAGTTACCAAAACCCCAGAGAGTTTTTAGCCAAGGAACGAAATTTCCTCTTAATCTGTTTTCTTCCCATGATTCTTTAGCAAACAATTTTACTGTTTCAAAATTAATCAAGTTGTCTGTAATAATTCCTGAGACGTCATCCTCCTCTTTGTTAAATGCCTTTCTTTTATTCATGTTATTTGTTATCAAAAACTTTGTAACAAGTAATGTAACAACAAGTGAAGCCAGAATCATTAAAACAATATAACTATCAATCCCAGAAAAGAAATAAATCATAACTGCAAAACTTATTGCAACGCCCAACATCTTGTGATGTATGTCGTGGAAGAAAGAGTAAAATGAACCATCACCCCTTTTAAATGCTGAAATTAACGACCCTGTTGATTTATTGGCGTGAAATGCAAAGTCAAGATCTTGTACCTTTTTAAATATTGTAGTTCTAGCATCAATTGCAGAACTAAATAATATTATATCTCCTACCCAAAAACTTGCCATGTCAGTAACTACCGCGGAGACTCTAACTGCTATATAAATAAACAAAATGTTGAATAACAAACTTTCATTTAAAGAGGGGATAGCATCTACAAATAGTTTATAAAAGTAAGGATTTAGGGAAAATAATATGTTTGAGACAATAACAAGCAAAATAAAGCCGATAAAAATCAGCCACCTTTTAAGCAAGAAGCCATAGAACGTTTTTAGTATTTTAAACATATTAAGCGAGGCTAAATTATAACATATTGGAATTAATCATATAACTTGACAAAACTGCTACTTTATTCTAGAATTAGTCATTAACTTAACTAATTATGGAATATATTGACAAGTTACCATATTTTAACAAGGTTACTTTGGGGGTAGCCTTATCTAAGTCTGGCCAAAATTTGGATTATTGGATCAAAACAAGGCTAAAGAGTGGGGAAATAATTGCCTTTAAAAAGGGGTTGTTTGTATCTAAAATGTATTTAGCTAGAATTGAAGAAAGTACGGGGATATACGAAAAATATATTCAGTTTGTTGCAAACATTCTAAGATACCCTTCGTATATATCGCTTGAATATATGCTTAGTTTATATGGAATAATTCCTGAAGGTATTTATGTTATTACCTCAATTACAACAAAATCATCAAGACTTTTTACTAATAAACTTGGAAATTTTAGATATCAAAGTATAAAGAAAAACTTATTTACAGGATATAAATCATTAGATTACAGAGATAATCCTGTAAGAATTGCAACAAAAGCTAAAGCGTTATTTGATACAATTTATTTAAGAAGTTTTGGCAATTCAAGTTTAGAATATGAACTATCTGAGGGTTTAAGGTTAAACTTTGGAGTTTTCTCAAAAGAAGACATAGATGAATTTAAAAACTATGTCAATTTAAGTAAATCTGTTAAGATGAGAAAGGCGATTAAGATATTAAAATGGTAATTATAGAAGAATTAAAAAAGGTAGTAGAAAACAATAAAAGTAATCCCAATCCTGAATATAGAAGGAATATTTTAAAAGAAAGTTTACAAGTTTATATATTAAATTTTATATATACATCAAAATATAAAGATCTAATATTTACAGGAGGAACCTGTCTTAGGAAATTTTATGATCTACCCAGAATATCCGAAGATCTTGATTTTAATTATGAAAATGCAGATTTTAACTTCGATGATTTTCAAAATGATTTAAACAAATATCTTATAAAACAAGTTGGATTTAGTAACTTTAGCCTAAAATTTAATGGAAGAACTGTTTTGATTAAATTACCAATACTTAGAGAAGTTGGATTTGCTGGGTCAAATGATTCAGAGGTGCTATATTTAAAAATCGATTTTGCGCAGAGTAAAGGTGGAAACACAAATAGTAAGGCATACACCAAAAACGGATTTTCATTTATTGCAAAGTGTTATGATTTGGATACTCTTTTTGTTAATAAAGTCGATGCTTTTTTAAATAGGGTTTATAAGAGGGGCAATATCCAAAAAGTGAACTTCAAAGGAAGAGATGCGTTTGACATATATTGGATGTTCAATGATGGTAGAAAATTGGGGCTTGATCCTAAACTTCTTACTAAGAATTTGGTATCTAAAATATTAGATAAATCAAAGCAGATAAAGCCTGATGAATTATATTCTGATTTAAGTAATTTTTTTAGTGATCAAGCTTTTGCCAGACAATTTTGCGATAACTATTATGATCTACTGAAAAGTAGCATTAATAACCTTTGATTTGATATGAGATTCAGCACTTTGTGCTATAATATACCATCTCACTATGAAATTTCTCACATCTCTGGTATTGGCTTTGACTATCCTTTCTTCCTCTAGTAGTGTTTTGGCCCAAGGAACAACAATTTCACCATCACCTGAGGCTACTGCAATTGTATCACCTGAAGCTACTGAAATACCAAGAGTTGACATAACTCAGAAATCTGAAGAGGTAACAGGGCCATTAGAGACACTAATTAGGGATCAGAGAATAGGCAATGTTTGGCCATTTAATCCAATTAAGTATGCTATTAAAAATGCTGTAGAGTCGGGCGTACCTGCCAATACCATAGTTCTATTGTTATTACTACCAATTGTTGCAACGGTAATGGCCGCAACTCGCCAGATAATAGGTATCCGTGGTTTTGGTATATTTTTACCAGCTGCATTATCTATTGCCTTCGTGGCTATTGGTCCAATTTTAGGAATATTATTGTTTATGGCAATTGTTGTAATTTCTACAAGTGTTAGGCTAATTACCAGAAAATTGAAATTAAAACTTCAATATTTACCTAGAATGGCACTTATTTTATGGTTTGTGTCCTTTGGAATATTGGGAATCCTTTTTGCTTCTCCCTTGATTAATTATCCAGCCTTAAAAAATGTTTCTATTTTCCCCGTCCTTATCTTAACCCTCTTGACAGAGGACTTTACCAGAATTCAACTTGGAAAATCATTTAAGACTGCTATTAGACTAACTACTCAAACATTGTTTTTAGCAATTATTTCATACGTCTTTTTGACATATCAGCCATTTAGATCGTATGTATTATTAAATCCAGAAATTGTATTAATATCTACATTTTTGATAAATATCGTCTTGGGTAAATATGTTGGTTTGAGGTTTATGGAATACTTAAGATTTCAAAAACTTATTAGTTCAAAATGAGATACAATCTACGATCATGAAAGCATCTGCACTTCTTGGTTTAAATTCTAGGTCTGTACTTTTTACTGGCAGATATAACAGTAGAAAAGCAAAGAGAATTGCTGACTCAAAACTTGCAACTAATAGGGTACTAAGGTTGGCTAAAGTTGCAAAACCGACTGTTTATGCAAAATTTAACAATCAAAATAGAGTATATGAATTTGACTGGAACAGTTTGCCTGATAAATTTGCACTAAAACCTTCACGAGGTTTGGGCGGTGACGGAATAATCGTTATCAAGAGAAGATTAAAAAATGGTAATTTTCTGACAACTAGCAGGGAAGTCAAAACAATTGAAGATTTAAAACTCCATACCTTGGATATCTTAGAAGGAGCCTATTCAATGGGCAATGAGCCTGACACTGCCTTTGTTCAGGAGTTTGTGGGTAGGCATTCTGCATTTAAAAAAATAGCGTATAGAGGAACACCTGATATCAGGGTTATTGTTTTTAATATGATTCCTGTAATGGCGATGTTAAGGCTTCCCACTAAAGAGTCCGGAGGAAGGGCAAATTTGCATCAGGGGGCTCTGGGGGTCGGAGTTGACATCGCGTCAGGTATTACTACAAAAGCAATTGTTAATAATAGAGAAATAATTTACAAGCCAAACAGTAATAAAAAATTAAGAGGAATCAAGGTCCCATATTGGAATAAGATATTGGATACTGCAGTTAGGGCACAGGTTGCCTCAGGCTTGGGTTATGCTGGTGTTGATATTGTACTTCACCCAGAAAAAGGCCCAATGGTTATTGAATTAAATGCTCAGCCAGGGCTATCTATCCAGCTTGCTAATATGGAGGGGTTAAAAAAGCGTTTGGATAGAGTTGATGATATAACTGTATTATCAGCAGAACACGGTGTAAAAATAGCAAAAGCATTGTTTGCTAGCAAGTTTGTTAAAAGAGTTAAAAATATTGATGATGTAGATACAATTAAGGCAGTCGAGGAAATAAAATTACTTGATGTAAATGGCAGGGGAATTAAAATCTTAGCAAAAATAGATACGGGTGCGTGGTCATCAGCAATTGACATAAGTTTGGCTAGACGTTTAGGATTACTTAAGAAAAACAGAATTATTGCAACAAGAAAGAAATTAAGTGCTTTAGGCGAAGATGAAAGGCCTGTTATAGCTTTGACCTTTTACCTTGCTGGACGTAAAATAGCAACAAAAGTTACGGTAGCAGACAGAAAAATCTTAAGATATCAGGTTTTAATTGGTAGAACAGACCTGCAAGGCTTTTTAGTAAGCCCTGATATTGAACGTGATAAACTAGTAAAGGCAAAGTGGTAATCTATATAAAAATAAAATGATAAATTTAAACGAAATACTAATCTTAACTTCAGGAAATATAACAAAGCTTGAGGGGTTTGGGGATAAGGGTGTTATGCTGGGAACTTTTAAGGAGATTAACTATGACAGTAACTCAAATGAGTTGAAATTAAACGACACAGACTTAAAAAATTATAAAGTAATTTATTTTAGAATGGTTGGAAAAAGTCTAGAGGTTGCAACATTAGTTAGTAATTATGCAAGTGAAAATGGTATAAAAGTTGTAGACGTTATGTATGAAAAAACCCGTCTTATGCCTATTTCTTTAGGTAAGTCCCTAGAAATGAGAAAACTGTATCAATCAGGGATTACTATTCCAAGAACTGTATTTGGTGATTTTTCTAAACTTAAATTTCCATATGTTGTTAAATCAACATCTGGTCAAAAAGCAAGAGAAGTATGGCTTGTTAATAATCAGGAGGAACTGGAATTGTTAAATCAAAAGTTAGATAAACAGAAACTATATTTTGCCCAAGAGTTGGTCCCAAATGCAGAAAGAATTAGGGTTTTGGTGATTGGGGATAGGGCAATAGGAGCTATAAAAAGACAGACTAAATGGAATAAAAGTCAGACAAAAGAAACCCTTGACCCTATACCAGATGAAATAGCAAGGCTTGCAGTGGACTCAGCCAAAGCAGTGGAACTTGAGATATCAGGAATTGACATCCTAGTTAATAGTCAGACAAATGAAATGTGTGTAATTGAAGCAAACGCTGCCCCAGCTTGGAAACTAATTAATAAATACTGTAATGCGTCAGTTGAAGATGAAATCATTAAATATTTACAAACAAAAATTTAAAGAGTTTGGTGTTAGCCCACAAGCCCTTCAATGGAAATCAAAAGGAGCTGCTCATCAACGCTTCAGACAGTTTTGGGCGGAGATAGATTTTGATAACAAAAATGTTCTTGATGTGGGTTGTGGTTTCGGAGAAATGGGCAATTTCTTAACAAAAAGGTACAAAAACGTTAAGTATAAAGGCATTGATATTATGCCAGAATTTATAGAAAACGGAAAGAAAATTTACCCTGAGCTAGACCTCGAAACGGTCGATTACTTTTCACGACCTTTACCCGTAAGTTATAGTGCCACAAGGTATGATACTGTAATTTGTTCTGGTGCATTAAATTCTAATTTTGGAACAAAAGAAGAAAACTTAGAATTTAGAAAAAAGGCAATAAAGACAATGTTTGATCATACGTCAAATGTTTTAGCTTTTAATATGTTAGGTAGCCATCCAGCAACACAAAACAAAGACGTCAGTAATATTTGGTATACAGATAGCTTAGAAATATTGAAATATTGTATGACATTAACTAGGCGAGTAATACTTCGCCATCACTATCATCCAACCGACTTTACAATATTTCTTTACAAAGTGAAAGAAAAGTAAATGTTAGATCTTTTAATTTTTACACAATATCCAAAGACATATGGGCCAAAGAGACTTTACGAAGAAGCTTTAAAACTTGGACTAAATTGTAAAATAAAATCATATAGCAATACTGATTTAAATGATTTGCCTGAGGCTAAATATGTAATTTTCAGAGAACCTACATCTTCTAAAAATATATACGATTTCAGAGACAAACTTTTAAATACCTATATTTCTCATAATTCAAAAATATTAAATTGTAAGTCATATCTTGCTTGGTCAATACTTGACAAAAAAACGCAAGAGACTGAATTTAAGAAGGGAAATATACCTACTATCTCTGAAGTTGATCCAACAATTGCCAAGTATCCATTCATTGCAAAAAGTAAGTTGGGTAGTCACGGTAGCCATGTTTTTAAAATTGAGAATAAAGATGATTTAGACAAGGTATTATTAAAGCACAAAGCAGAAGACCTGCTTTGTCAAGAATTTCAAACTTCCGGTTTTGATTTGCGAGCCATTGTATTAGGTGACAGGGTACTAGGGATTATGAAAAGAACACCCAAGAAGGGGGAGTTCTTGTCCAACTTTTCTCAAGGTGGGGAAGTCGAAAAGTTTAAAGTAAATGACATTGAGAGAATAAATATAGAACAAATAGCCATAAAAACTGCAAAACATTTTGAGCTTGAATTTGTTGGAGTAGATTTGATGATGGGGAACTCGGGAGAATGGAAAGTTTTAGAAGTAAATCGTGCCTGCCAATTTAAGGGTTTTGAGCGTGCATTAGGCACAAATGTTGCTTTGAGTATACTTAATTACCTCATCAATTAGCATTCAACCGTGATATACTACAGGGTATGCTGAAGAAAGTATTGATTTTGGTTGATTCTATTGGGCCAAGTAAAAAAAAGCTTAACCGCTATTTAAATTCAAATTCTAAAAATAAATATCGTTCATTTTTGTTTTCATTTAAAGATTTGTATTTTGATATAAATCCTAAAAAAGTTAAATTAAAGGTAAAGGATATTGATATAACAAAATTTGATTTAGTATTTGTGAGGCGTGCAGGTAAATATGTCAGGTTTATGGGAGCCATATCAAAATACCTTGATTACAAGAAGATTGAGTTTGTAGATCCTGCATTTCGTGAAATTGGTATGAGTATGGATAAGGCCTCAAGTGCCCTCAGAATGGCGATTAGAAAGATACCTGTACCTCACACCGTTTTTTGTTTTAAAGAGAATGTCATAAATTGCAGAAAAAGAATAATTAAGTCGTTGGGATTTCCAATAATTGCAAAAGCAATATTGTCACAAAGAAACCAAAATATATACATCTTGAGAGATGAGAAAGATTTTGAAAAATTACTGAGTAAGTCAAACAAAGAATTTATATTTCAAAAATATATAGATATAGAGAAAGAATACAGGTTTTTGATATTGGGTGAAAAAGTTTGCGTACTAGAGCAAAAGTTTAAAAGAAATTATGAAAACTTAAAAGTTGAGTACCAAGACCTGACAGGACCATCTGTTTTCCTAGAATTAGATTGTGCGACGCAGAATGCAAATAAGATAGCATTAAAGTCTGCAACTATTTTAGGGTTAGATATCGCAGGTGTTGATTTGGCAATTGAGAAAAGTACAAGGAAGATTTATATAATTGAGGTTAACAAAGGACCGGGAATTGAACCAAATGCAAAAACTTCACCAGAGCTTAAGGCATTTTCAGACTATATCCTCTCTCGCATATCTTAAACCACTAAAAAGAATACACAAAAAACCGCCCTTTCGAGCGGAATTTGTTTTTTAAGTAATTTTGTTTACATTACTTTAATGTGGAACTTAATTACTTACAGTGAAACCGAAATTTTATTTCAGCTCAACTGTTGCGCCAGCTGCTTTTAATTTCTCACTTGCTGACTTAACATCTTCTGCTTTTGCGTCTTTTAAGACTTCAAAAGGAAGAGTTTCAGTTGCTGCTTTGGCTTCTTGTAGTCCTAAAGCTTGATTGATTTCGCGTAGTGCTTTAATAACTGCAATTTTATTGTCTCCTGTTGCAGCCAAAACTACTGTTTGGTTACCACCTTCTGCTGCTGCGGCTGGTGCATCACCTGCTGGTGCTGCGACTGGAGCTGCTGCTGCAACTGGCATAGCTGATACTCCAAGTTTGTCTTGGAGTGCTGTTACCAACTCTGAAAGTTCGAGTACTGAAAGTTTACTAATTTCCTCGACTAATTTTTCTACCGTTTTATTTGCTTTTTCTTCTGTCATTCGTACTCACCTCATTTCTTTAAAAATTTATTTTTATTTAGCCTTTTGGCTTAAAATATATACTAACTTTTGTAAATTTCCTTGTAGTGTTCCTACCAATCCATACATTGGTGATGAAAGTGACCCAACAACTTGAGCGTATAATGTTTCTTTTGATGGTAGCGTCGAAATTTTTAATAGTGCTTCTTTGTCTTGATATTTACCTTCAACTATACCAACTTTAAAATTTGGAATTTGATTTTCTTTAACAAACTTACCCAAAGCTTGAATTGGGGCCACTGCATCGCCCTCCGTTAAAATTATGGCTGTTTGACCTGACAATATTTCATCGTTTAAAGCTTCTTCAGGAAGCCCAGCTTCTTTACCTGCAATCTTAATTAAAGTATTTTTAACAACTGTCATATCTGAACCGACAGCTTTTAATTCAGCCTTTAATTTTTGTTGAAGAGTAACAGACAAACCTTGATAGTTAACAAACACAACAGAAGTTGCACTCTTTAATTTTGGAGATAAACTACCAACTAAATCTTTTTTAGCCTGTAAGGCCAAGCTTTGCTTATTTTGCTTATTCATATTCCTCGACAAGACTTGTATTTAAAAACTCTTTTAAAATGCTTGTTTTCTTGGGACAAATTGTATTATATGATAACGAATCGAAAGAATCAAGCGGTATTGGACTTGTTTAGACGTCAATCAGAGTATGATTATTTTTTAGGAAACTTCACACTTGTTTCTTCAACGACCCTTTTTTGGTTTCCGAAAGATTTTCCAGCGCTGGTTTGAGTGACAGTTTTAAACGGGGGTGTGTTTGCAAGCTTAAGTTTTTTTTGTGCTTCTATCCATTTTTCTCTGTCTTGTGGAGATAGGCTTGGGTCTGGCGGTAATCCTTCCATGCATCTATTAGAACATTATAGTTTGTAGATGTCAATTATTATATTTGAATCTTCACACTTGGACTCATTGTGGATTTAACAAATGCACGAATTATAGATTTTGATTCTCCTAGTGCTGTTATAATGCATTCTGCGTTTTTAACTAATTCCTCTTCCTTTTGAGAAACTTTTCCAAAAGATGTGTGAATTAATGGTTGTTCTCTTTCAGTTTTAACAGTAATTAAATTACCTTTAAATTTTTCAGCATCACTGTCCTTTTTAATGACTGTTCCATTTTTTGGATTTGGCATTAAGCCACGTGGCCCCAAAAGTCTTGCATAGATAGCTAGTTTTGGCATCATCTCTGCTGTGGCTAAAAGTAAATCAAAATCAATTTTACCAGTCTTTAGTTTTTCTAAAGTTTTTTCAGTTGCTATTTCAACTTTCTTTTGTTTTCCTGTTGAAAAAGGTAGGGTAACTTGTGCTGAAGTTCCTTGTCTTTTAACAATTAAGTGTAGTTCCATTGTTCCATCAAACTTTGAGTAAGATGACTCTTTTACCATTTTAATTGCATCACTTAGTTTATAAAGAGTGGTGCTTGAAATGTTTTCTTTAGACTTCAAGTATTTTTTACCTCTGGTGTGAGTTACAACCTTTTTAAGAGTGGCTTCAGGGTGGCTTTCAGAATGCACAGTAGATGCTTTTTTTGCTTTTTTCTCAGCATATTTTTCAGCAGAAGTTTTGGTTTCTTCAACCATTCCTTCTACTACTGTTGTTTTCATTTTCCCCATTTTAATTGTCCACCCCTTCTACTTTGATTCCCATTGATCTTGCAGTTCCTGCAACAATCCTAACTCCCATATCAACGTTGTCTGTATTCAAGTCGTCCATTTTATCTTTTGCAATTTCCTCAGCCTGTACCTTTGAAAGTGTGGCGTGTACCGCTCTTCCTGCAGTTCCAGATCCCTTTTCAAGACCTAGTTTCTTTTTAATCATGTCTGCAACTGGTGCCTTTTTAATAATAAAGGTAAATGTTCTATCTTCAAAAATTGTGATGACTGCTGGAACTACTTCACCCTTCATGTCTTTAGTTTTGTCATTATATGCTTTGACAAAATCCATAATAGCTACACCGTGTTGACCTAGTGCTGTTCCAACTGGAGGTGCAGGAGTGGCTTCACCACCCTTTAAATTAATTTTAACTATTGTTTTTACTTTTGCCATATATTTATTAGATACTAGATTTAAAATTTTTTTAGATAAACAAGGGGAAACAGTTTTTAAAGAAGTTTCGACTTGTTTAGTCTCCCACAAATTAACGTGGTGCAATTATTGTATCATTGTAGTAATATTATTTCAATATGGCAGAAGGCGGTAACTCAAACAATGAAAATTCTGCAACTAAAAATGATTGGGTTATTCCTATTGCAAGAGGTCTTGATTTGAAAAAAGAAAAACATTGGGCAATAGTAGCTTTATACGACTTATTTGGCTGGAGAACTACTAAAAACAAAGAAGGTTTGTATGATATAGATCAAGAAGTGATTGGTCCAACAGACCCTGAATCAAATGAGCAGTAATTTTTTTTAGATTAAATTTTTGCTATTTGTAAGAAGTCTAGTTCTACTGGAGTTTCTCTTCCAAAGATTGAGACCAAAACTTTTACTTTTCCTTTTTCCTCATCTATCTCGTGGATTGTGCCTAAAAAGTCAGAAAATGGACCGTCTGTAATTTTAACAGCCTCTCCACTTACAAACTTTGTTTTATATCTTGGAGCAGGGGAACTTACGAACTTTTGAATATTTTTAACTTCAATTTCAGATAAAGGTGTTGGTTTGTTTCCAGCACCTACAAATCCTGTGATACCTGCAGTTGTCCTGACAGCCAACCAAGTTTCGTCATCTAAAATCATTTTAACTAATAGGTATCCTGGGAATATCTTTTCCTTTATTTGTGTTTTTTTACCACCCCTAATTATAATTTTATCTTGTGTTGGAACCAACATCTCAAAGATAGTAGTCTTTAGGTTCATTGTTTCCACCCTTTGTCTTAAGGTTTCCATAACACGGACTTCATGGCCTGAAGAAGTGTGAACCACATACCATTTAGCTTTTGGATCCTCTGTTTGATTAATAATCATATGACCTGGAATTTTTTTATTTCCAGTTCCTTTTTCTGAAATTTGTGCAGATTGTGTATTATCCATATTTTTTTACTTTTTAATAGTTTAAAGTGACAATAAATAGTCCAAGGTCTTTGTAAGCGAAAAGTCAATTAAACCTACAAAAGAAGCTACTATTATTGATAGCACTATAACTAAACTTAGGTAGTTTATCACGACTTCGCGTTTTGGCCAAGTAACTTTTTCAAGTTCTTGTTTAACCTCGACAAGAAAGTTGGCGATTCTCTTCATTTAATAATTCCTTTTCTTTTCAAGCATACGATTAAATTCAATCTTGTACTTTTTCTCTTTTCTTTTTTCAGAAGGCTTTTTAAACCTTTCTCGGTCACGAAGTTCCAGCAAAAGACCCGACATTAAAGTCTTCTTTCGAAATCGTGCCAATAAGGCGTCGTCTGACTCTCCCTTTTTCTTTGTTACTACAAACATATTTAAAAAAATCGCCTCCTTTCACCCTTAACATTAGAATGATTATAACATAACAATGTTGAAGTTCATAACATAACAATGTTGAAGTTCATAACATAACAATGTTGAGGTTCATAACATAACAATGTTGAAGTTCATAACATAACAATGTTGAAGTTCATAACATTTAATTTTAGATATTCGTAGGTGGTACTATATTGGAGTGGTTGTTTTTGTGGTTACTCCCGACTGTTAGATATATAGACAAAATAACTATTAAAACAAAAAGTCCAAACAAATAAAGAGCATATTCTGCAAAAAACCGATTTTGGTATTCATCTTCTTGCTTCTCAGTTTGTGTTTCAGCAATTGGTTCGATGCTAGGTGTTGGATTTTTTGTTACTTGAGGAGTTGCACTTACAGTTGCAATGGGTGTTTGGCTGGGTTTTGTTGTTGATGATGGTGATATTGTTGCCTTTGCTGTAGTTGTTGGTGAGCTACAAACACAATCTGTTTTTTCTGCACAAATTGGATTTCTACAAAAACCTTCATGACAAAAGAGGTTGGCCTGACAGTTATAGTTACTACCACAAGTACCACCACAAAAATTTGGTTCACCTTGGGCCCTTTTGTTTAGATTGAAGTTTACATTTAAGGCTGTCCAAACAAAAAGTGGGAGTGCAATTACTGTTGCAAAAAACAGCCCAGTCAAAAGAGAATTTTTTGCAGTAGGTGGGAGGTTTTTATAGTTAAATGAAGTGGACATATATACATATTAGAAATATGCCACCAGAATGTCAATTGTGAAACACAATTGTATTGTGATATTATATTGTCAATGGCAAATCAAAAGGTGTTAATTACTGGAATTACAGGACAAGATGGCTCGTACTTAGCAGAATTTTTATTAAAAAAAGGATATGAAGTGTCAGGAATAGTTAGAAAAACTTCTCATGAAGACTATGCCAATATTGGTCATCTCCAAGACGACCTAAAGTTATACCAGGGAGACCTACTTGATCCAGTTTCTTTAAGAGAAATAATACAGAAAGTAGAGCCAGATGAAGTGTACAATTTAGCATCTCAAAGCCATCCATCAGAAAGCTTTAAACAGCCAATTCACACTGCAGAGATTACAGGAATTGGAGCACATAGGGTTTTGGATGCAACTTTGGATGTTAACCCAAAGACGAAGTTCTATCAGGCTTCAAGTTCTGAAATGTTTGGATGGGTAAGAGAGATTCCACAGACAGAGGAAACTCCATTTAATCCCGCTAATCCATATGCTGCGGCTAAGTTATATGCATTTGCAATGACAAAAATTTATAGGGAAAGTTATAAAATGTTTGCAACAAATGGAATTTTGTTTAATCACGAATCCCCTAGGCGTCATTTAGGCTTTGTAACCCAAAAAGTAACATATGCAGCAGCTTGTGCCAAGTTAGATATTAAAAATTCAATTCATTTAAATGAAGAAGGGGAACCAATTGTTAGAAATAGAAAAGTATTTTTGGGAAATTTAGAGGCTAAGAGAGATTGGGGATTTGCAGGTGACTATGTAGAAGGTATGTGGATGATTATGCAGGCTACTAAACCTGATGACTTTGTACTAGCAACAGGGGAAACTCATTCAATACAAGAGTTGTGTGAAGAAGCATATCAGTATGTAGGTTTAAACTGGAAAGATTTTGTAGAAGTTGATAAAAGATTTATAAGACCAACAGAAACAGGTCCATTAATAGGGAATCCAAGTAAAGCAAAAAAAATTTTAGGTTGGGAGCCAAAAACAAAATTTAAGGAGTTGGTCAAAATAATGGTAGATGCCCACCTTGCAAGGTTGAAATAATTTGAAGCTTCAAAAAAAGCGTAGTTCTGGATCAGGAATGTCTTTTAAAAAATTAAGTTATGCTTTTGCAATTACTGCATATTTAATTTTTTAAATCTAACTACATTCCTGACCCGTAGATCAATTACCGGATTTTCCTCTTTTTTTTCTTGTTTTTATCTTTCCCCTTGTCTTTCTTGTTTTCAAAAGTGTTCATGGAATAAGTCTCCTTTCTATTTAGTTTTGGAGAAATTAGTTCATGTCAGCCACAAGTTCTTGGATGACTTTGTGGTCGATGCCCATCCGGGTGAGCGCGTCTTTGAGATGACGCTGGAGTCTGGTTACATAATAACCTGCTACACCTTGTGGCGTGCATTTTGTAGCGGGTTCATTGTACAGATTCCATTGGCTCTGCAGGTCATTCCGAATGTAGGTACGGAATGTTGTGGTAGCACCATCTGTTGTTGCCTCGATCCTGACTTCACCTGCACCAGACTGAACTATCACTTTGTCACTCATTTTGTTGTCTCCTTGTCAAAGAATTTTCTCATAGCTGAATGCTATGGGATGGTTGAGTATAACAATTTTTAAGTAAATGTCAAAAGTTTTCCAGTTAGTTCCTCACCGTTTAATTCTTTCCATTTTTCAAGGAGTTTATCTTTTACAAATTTTTTATATTTTTCATCAGTCTTGCTATATTTTCTTTCCCAAGCTTTTTCTGATGCGTATAGAAAAGATTCAGACTCAGCTGTTTGAGGATTGTCTAAAATACTTTCAGTACTTCCAAGGTATTTATCTGGGTCTTTTCCATCAAAAGTAAAAGAAATTACTACAGTTAGTTCCTCAAATATTTGATTACTCGAAGGGACAACGATATATTGGAATGAAGCACTATCCAATATTTCAGAACGGGCAGTTGTAGCTCTCTCACCAATTGCCACAATTATATTGTAACACATGACAGAAGTCGGAGAAGGGGGATTTTTTGGAATCCTTTTTATTCTCTGACTTCTGTCAAGTTGCGGTTAGCAGCCGCGTTCTTGTGAACGGGCAATGTCGATTGCAACGAGGTATTCATCGTTGCTACCGTGCTCATTGCGCACTTTTGTTTCCAGTTCATCAAGGCTGATCGCTTCTGCAACTAATTTTTTCCCAACCTTAAGCCTGTAACAAGACTGGAACTTGTGAACTCTTATATCAGCGGACATTTTAAACTCCTTTTGTTGGAATACTCAAAGCAATTTTGAGTTAGGGATATTATACTATAGGTAAATGACCATTTGCAAGTTTAACTGGGATTTAGTAGTTGGGTGTTTTTCCTTCTTTGCACCAATCTATGATTTAGCTCGAAAATATTTTATATCAAATTTTTAAGCGAGCAACAAGGGAGGGGTTAAAGGGGAAGGAATTGTTGCGAAGCTTCGTGTTTCCTCGCTCAGCCACTTCGTGGCTTCGCTAACACACCTGCAAAGCTCGAAGCTTTGCGCTCACCCCACTTCGTGGGGTTCGCTAACCCAATTGAAAGGAAAAGGGGTTTTGTAGTCAGTCGCTTGCGAGCGCCTGACGAAAGTGCCCTTGCGGTATACCGTAAGCACCTTTACAAAATCCGCAATCGTGTCGTATTATAGGGCATATTGCGGAGTTGCGGTACTGCGGTTGCCGTTGCGGTCACCGCAAGTCCACATATGAACACAAAAACTAATCCAAACCTATTTTTAAAAGATTTCTAATGTATCATTTCAGTCACAATCTGTCCAACAGGGACAGCTAAACCAAGTGCTGAAAACAGAACAAGGTGCTTGCGCACAGCACTTGGTTAGAAGACAGGACAACAGAACCATTGCTCCTGAAATATTCCCTTAACAGGGAATCCTGCCCAGCACAAAGCACCCCAAAGCTACAGGGGTGATGGCTTACGCCATGTGCTAGGCAGGAGAACAAAAACACACCAGCACATACTATTTTTGGTGTTATAATCTTAATGTTATGTTTTTACAGAAATCAAAGGAGAATGCATTTATACTAGCAGTTATTGCTGCTTTTTGTGGTGGTTCAATAGTTGTTGCGGCTAAAATTGCACTAGAAGTTTTTCAACCATTTACAATAGTTTTTATTAGATTTCTATCTGCTACATTATTTTTAATTCCATTAATTGTTAGGGCAAAAGAATTCAAAGTTTCTACAATCAAAAAGTTTATACCAATTGGAATAGTTGGAGCATTAAATCCAATACTTTTATTTATAGCTTTACAATACACCAAGGCTTCAGTTTCACCATTAATATATGCAAGTGTTCCTGCAATGACCGCTGTTTATGTTTATTTGGTTAGAAAAGAAAAAATAAGTAAACAAAGTATATTTGGAATAATTATTGGTTTCATAGGAGTTGCACTTATTATTCTTCTCCCACTTATTGAAAAGGGTGTTCCACTAGTTGCATTGAAAGGAAATATCTTAATTTTTGGGGCAGCCATAGCCTTTATGTATTACGGAATAATGAGCAAGAAACATCAGAATGAGATGAACGCATCTCCAATTGTATTAACCTTTTATTTTGCTTTGGTAACTTTATTTTTGAGTATACCGTTTGCAATTAATGAAGTTAGAAACGGATTTCTTGGAACGGTTGAGTTAAAACATATATTGGCTGGGATTTATACAGGAGTTGTAGGAACAGGAATATTTTATCTTGCTTACCAATATGCTTTAAAGCTTGGATCAGAAATTGCAGCAAATTTATTTACATATTTACAACCAATAGCAACAATTTTACTTGCCTCACTCTTTTTAGGAGAGAGAATAACGATACCTTTTGTTATCGGTGGTTTGTTGGCAGTAATTGGAGCCAAGATTGCTTCGAAAAAATAATATATATTGCTTCTTAATTTCCACAGGTCTAATATTTAAATATACCCTCATGGAAGAAGATGTTTTAAGTCAGATTAAAAGTGAGAATGCAAAGAAACAAACAAGAAGTAGCAGTGGTAAGTTTGTTGCAAAAGATGATCCAACAAAACTTCCTCCAATCTCAGTATCAGTTAATAATCCAACTTCAGTAAATACAACAACTCCACCTGATCTAGTTAATCTAAAAGTAACTAATCCACTTGTATATATTAAATACTGGTGGAAAAGAATAATGGCAAATGAAGGTATTGAAGTTAAGTTTAAAGCAAAACCACTAACTGTGTTTGGTGTTGCCTTAATTGGATTTACACTTCTCTTTGGTATTGGTGGAGTTGTTCTACCTATTTTCTTTCCTTGGATGAAGTTTAATAATTCTATAATCTCAACTCCAACAAATACCCCAACTCCAGAAATTTTAAAAGATACTGCACTTAAAGGAATACTAACAAAAACAAATACTAATCCTGTTAAATTCTATTTAATCACTACCTCAACAGAAGCAGTAACTTTAGAAATACCAGTTGGTTTTAATTTAAATACTCTAGTTGGAAAAAGGATCTTAGCTGTAGGTACATATGATTCAAAAAACAAAATACTTGAAGTTGAAGATATACAAGATTTAGAAGTACTTTCAACAACACCAGTACCAATACCAACAACAACTCCAACACCAAAACCAACTGAAACTCCTATTCCTACAATTGCTCCAACCATGGTTCCAACTGTAGAACCAACGATTGCACCAAGTGAAGATCCAATAAGTTTATAAACTTGCGTTTTTAAAGTCTCTATCCTATAATATACGTATGACAGATATTTTAACTTTCTCGCCTGGTCCAAAGGAGCTAATTGAAAAAGCTTCAAATAGACTGACACAAGAAAATGCTGATAAATTTGCCGTAGACAAACCGTTAAATGATGATTTTTTGATATCTTTTACGGCAAGGACACTTCTTGAATTTGACGATGGTGATCTTGAACTGAGGATATCCCTTACACAATACAAAAAAACTGGTGAATTAACACAAGAAATATTACTTCAGGAGCCACATGGTAAAAAGTTATATAGATTAGACATTAGCTCAAGTCCAAAAAAAGACGAAGAAAAATCAAGAATGACATCGTTAGCTAATGAAATGAGCGATAAAAAAGGGACTTCTGCTCTTTCAAAAATGCTTTCAGATACTTTTGGCACATCTGGTAATACAACTGTTTCGAGGATGGACAATTGGGCAGAAACTAACATTACTACAGATAGTGCAAGACAATTAATAGAAATTGGTACACCTAAGCTACCTGAAGATGCTCGAATAACATTGTTGGAATTTAGACAAAAAGTAGGCCAAAGTTTTCCACTTCTAAAGTGACATTTACACTGCAGAATTTAGAAGTTGATATACAGCCTGTCTTAATTCTTTATTTCCATACCCACTAACTGAATTTTCAGGTTTAGATTCTATTGCATCTGCAAACTTCATCATCTCATCAAGCTTGTTGTGTTTTTGTGCAAGTCTTAATTGTCTAACCGTTGCAAATACATGATTCCACTTAACATTTGATGTATTGATTGACTTTGTAATTCCAAGTTCTTTTGATTTTCCAAAAGCTATTGGATGATCTTTATCTGACGCTGTTAAATCAAGTGCTGATTCAACTGATTCATGTTCTAAAGCAAAATCAACTAAATCATCCGGGACTACATCAGTGCTTATCATTGGTAGCTTGTATTTGACAGCAATAATTGCTCCACAACCTTTAAGACCTTTACTGTATGTTGTCCAACCTGAAACTATTGGAAGTCTATGGAATCTACCTTTTATGTGTTCGTATGAACCAACAAATGCATCTTTTCTTCTTTGTTCCACTCTTTGTTCTAAATCATCAGGAAGTCTTAAGATTTCATCTATTTTTTGAATATTCATTATTTCACGAGTAGTACTTTCCATGTTAAATTAGTTTTTTAATTTCTTCTATCGAATTATCAACCCCTTGATATTTAACTGATTCAGTTGCAATTTGAAGTGCTTTTTTAATGCTTTGGTCAAGATCATTTGTTTTTATATATTCAGAAAGGAATACTCCTCTGAATATATCTCCTGATCCTGTAGCATCAACTGCGGTTATAGTTTCTGTTGGATAGTGCTTTGGTTCTTTATCAAAAACAACACAGCCATCAGTATCAAGAGTAATTATTGCAATACCATCTGTGAAGCTTTTTAATTTAGTAACAGCTTCTAATGCTTCATAAATAGTTGTTATTTTTATATCTAAAAGTAATTCTGCTTCTTGTCTATTAGGAACTACAAAATCTACAGTTTTAAGTTTTTCTTTATCAAACTCTTTTTGTTGATTTGGAAAATCTAAAAATACTTTTACATTATCTTTGTTTGCTCTTTCTATCATTTTATATATTTGATCTAACTTCATACTTGTTGCCATATATAAATATTCATAGCCTGAAAGGTTTTGAAGTTTTGATTCATCAAAAAAGTTAATTGCGTTAAGATTAAGAACAATTGCAGACTGACCATCTTTATCAGTTAATACTAAAACTTCTGCAGTTGGAGATTCAGAAGTAGTGTATACAAGTTTGGTATCAATACCATATTTTTCTAAATCTGAAATTGCTTGTTTTCCATTGTTATCATTTCCAACAACACCAAACATTGAAACAGAATTGCTAGAAGCCAAAACTCTACCTGCATTTATTATCTTGCTACTAGTTAATGTGTTTACAGAGTTAACAAAGCCAACCTCATTTGCGTGAGGTACACTATCCATTAAATATTGTTTCTCTGCACAAATTTCTCCTGCTAGTAATATCTTTGGCATATGATGTCTGAATTATAGCAAAACAAACCTTTATGAACTATAATGGGTTCACTGCCCTTAACTAAGGCGGTTTTTTTATGGAAACAATACTTAAATATAAAATCAAAACAGATTTCAGAAATCAAAAATCTGTAAAGACAGATAAAAGTAATTTTTTAGGTAGAGAAAAATTGATTAGAAGGTTTTCTAATATTGCTGAGAATAGAGTTTCTTCAACTGTATTGATTGGAGGTGCTAGAGGCATTGGTAAGACATCGTTTGTCAGAGAGGCTTTGTCTATGAACAACTCTTCAATTCCTAAAATTGTTATTCAAATTAGTTTGGCAGAAGTTGATCCAGAAGATAAAGATATTAGAAAAACAATTTTGAGCACATTAATTCGTGGATTATATTTTGAATTGAAAAATAAAAATAATGGAGATATTTTAAAGGATCCAGAGCTGTCAGATTCAATTGAGGATTTGTACGAAAAAACATATTATTCAGAGTTTGAGAAAAAAGACTTTGCTGAATTGGTTGCAAGTGTTAAGCAAAGTCAAGAACAAAAGAGTATTGATGAGAAGAAGTATCATTTTGAATTTGGTAGTGCGATAAAAACTTTGTTAAAGGCAACAATTGGAGCTTTGACAATAACTCCATTTCTTACAACAATATTAGTTTTGCAAATACCATTATGGGCGGCGATTACACTTTTCTTTTTAGGTCTTGCGTTCTTATTCTTAGTTTTATCAGTAGATGTGAACATTGTGCATTCAACAATATCAACTGAAGGAATAATGGAAAAGGTTGATTCAAAGTCACAAAAAACCGGTATTGCCAAGTTAGATATATCATCAAATACTTTAGAGATTGGTCTAAGACAAATATTACTTAATTTAAGTGATAAAAAGCAGAAAGTTATATTTGTTATTGACGAGTTAGACAAGTTAGATGGCGGCGATAGTCCAGATGTGAAACTTGAGGATCACTACATATATAAAGTAATCAAACCTCTAAAAAATCTATTTACCTTGTCAGGTGCTGTATTTGTGTTTATTGTAAGTAATAGCTTTTACTATGCGGTTACAAAAAAGAAAAAAATTGATCCGTATTCGACATTTCATACATTATTCACAGATCGAATATTTCTAGACCCGTTGTATTACAAAGATATCGAACGAATATTGGATAGCTACGTTGATGGTGAAATTGATAAAAGTTATAAAGACGATTATTTCAAATTCAGATACTATGTTAGTTGGTTAGCTAAAAATCATATTTTTGATCTTCATAATATTGTTGAAAATTTTATTGAATATGAAAATAAAAACACAACAGTACATTTATATAAAGGTAATAGTGAGGCAAATGGAAGCATAGAAGAAAGATGGGAAGTTGCTTCAGCATTGCAAGTTTTCTTATCTGCTACATTTGATGAAAAATCGTATCCTGCCGATAGTGAGATGAACGAGCAGTTGTACTTAACTTTACGTCAAGTTGCTGAAAAATTATATTCCGATTTTTACATTGAAGTTAGAGACAATAAATTTATAGATATACTATCTGAGAGCGAACAGAAGCAATTAAGACTTGATGTTCTTGATATCAAATCTAAAGAAGATATATCAGGTTCAATAGAAGATATGCTTTTGAGAATGGAAAGAGTGGATAAATATTGCTTGTTAGTATCAGGTCAGGAAGACGAAGATACTGTCGATGAGTCTAATCCAGAAGGTGAAAAGGAGAAGAAAAGCTATATTTATTTTTCGCTGGTTGATAATGACAAATTTCCAGTTATTGATGAGGTTAGAAAAACTAACGCAGTCACGACATACGAGGAGGAATTTATTAAAAAATACAATTTACTAGGTTCATCTAAATTAAATCTAGAAAATATTGATCTTCAGACATTTTCTGTTTACGATGGAGAATATAAAAAATTCAGCCAACTTGCGACTAAGATTATCAATAATAAACCTAGAAATGAACGGAAAAGCCTAGTCCTAGAGTACTCAAAACGTATTGAGGAAATACAAAACGCTTTATACGGCAACTCTATTGACGATTTATTGAGCAAACTAATGAAAGAGGACAGTGGGCTTACAAAATGGGATATCGGATCTGGCAAAACTGGAGTACCACTCTGGGATGCTGATGCTCCATTGTCAAAGTTTTATCAAGAATTGCATAATAATACTGATCTGGAATATGAATCTGACTATGTTATCATTCATGACGAAAGTCAAAATAGATACACAGTTCTTGGGTTTGGTTTGGATACAAAAATTCAAGACATATACAGTTCAGTAAATCGTTTTTATAGATTCAGAAGAACAGAAACAAGAGTTATAAATTTAACTGGCGTAAATACAAATAATAAAAATATTTGGAAAGTCGTAAATTCTAAAGATGATCTATCGCATCTAAAGGAATATGACAGAGAACTCAGAAGCAGATTTAATCTTTAACCTTTATTGAAAATTAGATATATAAGGTGTAAAAATAATTAATGTCGAATAACAAATTTGTTTTAGTCCCAGTTGATCTTCTTAAAAATTTAAGAGAATTATCCAAAGGCACAGAATATGAAGACGAAGTCAAAAAAGTTTTAGACTCAAGGGAAGCCATAGAAAATCATGATATTACAAAATTACCAAAGTCTGCAGTAGTTAAAAGAGTGATAGATGGAGACACTGTAGAGTTATTTAACGGTACTGTTCTTCGCTACACAGCAATTACAGCACCAGAAGATGGAGAATCATTTGCAGAAGAAGCTACTAAGTTAAACCAAGAATTAGTTGAAGGCAAAGAAATTAAACTTGAATATGACAACTACACCTCTGACAAATTTGGAAGAATTCTTGCATATCCAATCATAGACAACAAAAATATTTGTATTGAACTTGTTTCAAAAGGTATGGCTGAATTAGTTATTTACCAAAAAAGAAAGCCATTTATTCATCAAGTTCAATTATTAGAAGCACAAGAACAAGCAAAGAAAAACAAACAAGGAATTTGGAAGAACTGAACACAATTGGGTTAGCGAACCCCACGAAGTGGGGTGAGCGCAAAGCTTCGAGCTTTGCAGGTGTGTTAGCGAAGCCACGAAGTGGCTGAGCGAGGAAACACGAAGCTTCGCAACAATTCCTTCCCCTTTAACCCCTCCCTTGTTGCTCGCTTAAAAATTTGATATAAAATATTTTCGAGCTAAATCATAGATTGGTGCATACCCCCGACCTGTCGGGGTCGAGCGAAGCGAAGACCACGACTTTTGCCCATCCCCTCGGACAAAACAAAACATCAAAACAAACACAAATTGATATTATTTGATATCTTGATACGTATTATTTACGGGCGTATAAATAATATTGGTATGACCAATATTGTAAATGATCCTTCTCAAGATAGATATTTTATATACGCTCGCAAGTCTACGGATGTGGAAGATAAACAGGTTCAATCAATTGATGGACAACTTGAAGAGTTAAGGTTACTTGCCAAGAGAGAAAATCTGATTGTTGTAGATGAACTTATTGAAAAACAATCAGCTAAAATTCCCGGAAGACCTGTGTTCAATAAAATGCTTGATAGGATTGAGAAAGGTCAGGCTTCAGGGATTCTCTCTTGGCATCCAGATAGACTTGCTCGTAATTCTGTTGATGGAGGAAAAATAATCTTTTTTGTAGATACAGGAAAGATATCTGCCCTCAAATTTAACACCTTTTGGTTTGAACCCACTCCTCAGGGTAAATTTATGTTGTCAATTTCGTTTGGACAATCGAAATATTATGTGGATTCTTTAAGTGAAAATACTCGTCGTGGGTTACACCAAAAAGCTAGAAATGGATATTTCCCAGGAGTAGCGCCTTACGGTTATTTAAATGATTCTCGCAATAAAACGATTGTTGTAAATAAAAAAGTTGCTCCTGTTATTGCTAAGGCTTTCGAAATGTATTCTGAGGGAAATATCCAATTAAGTGATGTTGGTAGCTTTTTGGAAACGCAAAAGGTGTTAAATACACAAGGAAGGAGAATTAGAGACGATCGTGTTAGAAAGATACTAAAACAACCATTTTATTGTGGCTTGTTCGAGTATTGTGGAGAAGTGTATGAGGGCAGACATGATCCAATAATTTCAAAGAAACTTTTTGATAAAGTCCAAGATGTTCTAAAAATGAGAAATAAACAATGGAGCAAAGCTGTTGTTGAAAGAGTTCATAAACCTTATCTTGGACTTTTTAGGTGTGGTGAGTGTGGTATGGCTATAACAGGAGATATCAAAAATAAGTTTTATCCAATAAAAAATCGTCACGCTAGTTATTGTTATTATCGTTGTACTAAAAAGAATAAAAACATCTCCTGTAGCCAACCACACATCACTGAAAGTGATTTGGATAAATTACTCACCACACATATCAAAAAGTATTCTTTGAAAAAGATTTACGCAAATCAGATGCTTTCTAAACTAAAACAAGAGGAATCTGATATTGCTAAATCTTGCCTTGATGCTATTAGTATCAAGAGAAAGGATTCGGAACAAATAGACATTAAAATAAAATTACTTCTTGAAAGCTATTTAGATCAGATCATTGATAAGCAGACTTTTCAAGAAAGTAAGCTGGATTTAATGTCTAAAAAGAAAACAATAGAGGAGCAAATCCTTTCTCTTAAAAGGAATCAAAATAATTGGATCGAACCTTTTAAAAACTGGATAATTGAAGCTAGTAGAGTAGATCAAATAATATCAACTAATGACAAAGATGCCAAAAAGGTACTCGCCGAAAAAATTTTCGGCTCGAACTTGTTAATTGAAAACAAAAAACTCCGAGGGGATGGGCAAAAGTCGTGGTCTTCGCTTCGCTCGACCCCGACAGGTCGGGGGTATGCAAGGGTGGATAGAATCGAACTATCATTACCTGTTTTGGAGACAGGAGGCCTACCATTGACCGACACCCTTATATATTTGGAATTATATCAATTATGGTGATAGAATAGCTAGTTCATATGATAAAAGAAGGATTACTGGTTCCATGCCCTTTTTTTGCTGGTAAATATTGTAGCGAAGGTTGTTCAAATTTTTACAATGTTTTAGTTGCAACAGCAGAAGAGGCAAGTAATAGAGATGCAAGTTTTGTTCAGGTTGTTGAGGAGATTGTAAACGCAAGCAACGCAGAAGTGTCTTCGAGGCGAATGACCCTAAAGCATTTAGAAGCTTCTTCACAATGCGATAACAACATGAAGCATTGATTTGTCTAAAAGACTATTATAACATCAGATATGGCTGATAAAAAGGTTGATACAGCAGATACACTTCGTTCAACTAGTGGTAAAGGCTCTTTCGTAAAAGCAACTAAACATGAGGGTGGGGATACGCGCGGTTCTTGGGAAGACAAAATTGATGCTAGGATGGAGAAAAGTGGGTATATTGCAGGACTAATTGCTAAGAAGTTCGCAGACGAAGGAATTATAACCATAAATGAGGACGGCAAGACGTTTCACATAGGTGGGGAATATGGCGGCGAAGTTTACAAAATTAAGATGCTTCCACTTGTTTGGGCCGCCTTGAAAAAGAAAAAATAACTTATTTTAATTTACTTGTTTCTTTGTGAAGTGTTTGTTTTTTGCAGGTTTGACACCATTTTTTAAGTTCAAGTTTACCTTTACCTTTTGTATCCATATTGACCTTGTTCCTGTCAGTCACATAATTTTGTGATTTACAGTCAGGACAAATCATTCCTACAATTTCTCTTGCTCCCTTTTTTGCCATATGACAAGTATTCTAACATATAGTAATCTATGTTTGAAGATGCGAATTTGGTTTGTTTCAACAAGGATAGCTGGCAACGATGGAGTATCACTTGAAGCTGTTAGGTGGCGTACAATTTTAACTAGAATGGGCCACAAGGTTACTTTTGTTGCTGGGGAGTTAGATAGGGCAGGAATTTTAATACCAGAGCTTCATTTTAGTAACGAATCTGTCATAGATCTTCATGATAAAGTTGTTTTTAGTAAAAATCATTTTAAAGAAATTGAGGCAGAAGTTTTTGAGTTTGCTGGGAAAATAGAAGGAAAGCTTCGAGAAGCCTTTAATGGCCATAGGCCTGATATGATAATAATTGCAAATTGTTTATCACTTCCGATGCATTTTCCATTGGCAGTTGCACTAACTCGTATTATTGAAGAATTTAAAATTCCAACTATAGCAAGACATCATGACTTTTGGTGGGAAAGAAAAAGATTTTTAAAATCCTCTTGTTTTCCATTTTTTAAACGTTGGTTTCCTCCGAATAGCTCATTCGTAAAACATGTAACTATAAATACAATTACCCAAAAACAGTTAAAAGAAAAACTGGGGATTAACTCATCTGTGATACCTGACACATTTGATTTTGTGGGGACAACAAACAAAGGAGATAAATTTAACAGTACATTTAGAAAAGACTTTGGAATTGCTAAAGATGATATTGTGTTTTTGCAAGCTACTAGAATAGTTCCCAGAAAGAGAATTGAAATATCTATTGAACTTGTTAAAAAATTAAATAACCCAAAGATTGTTTTGGTTGTTGCAGGTAGAGTTGGGGATGAAGGTAGAGATTACTTTGAAAAACTTGAGTCTTTGGTTGCAAAATTGAAGGTAAGAGTCGTCTTTGTGGGTGATTATATTGATTTTAATAGAAAATTAACAGGCAACAGAAAGAAAATTTATACTCTTTGGGATGCATTTATCTCAGCTGATTTTGTTACTTATCCTTCTGAAGTTGAGGGGTTTGGAAATCAATACATAGAAAGTATTTATTTTAAAAAGCCAGTAATAATTACACCTTACCCGGTATATAAATCTGACATTAAACCATTAGGGTTTAAATCAATTGAAATAAGTGAAAATTTAAGTGTCAAAGACATAGAACGGGTGAGAACCTTCTTGGAAGACAAAGAAAAAGTTAAAATTATGGTTGAAGATAACTTCAGTCTTGGGAAGGCACATTTTTCATACGAAGCTACTGGAAAAAAGATAGGGGATCTTCTCGCAAGATAAATATAATTTGAGCCTGAGAGAGGAATTGGACCTCCGACCCCCAACTTACCAAGTTGGTGCTCTACCACTGAGCTACCCAGGCTTATGTTACACTAGGATTATACATTATGAATGATATTATTTCTGCCATAGTTATTTTCTTCTTATCACTTATACCTAGTAATTCAAATATTGATAATATGTTAAAAAATCCACAAACGACCATTCTTTTTGTGGGGGATATAATGCTTGGGAGGTCTGTAATGGGTGAGGCTATTGATAAAAATGATTATTTATATCCATTTAGAAACGTCCAAGGTTTTTTGGCAGATGCAGATATCACTTTTGGCAATCTTGAAAATGCAGTTATTAAAGACTGCCCCAGACAGTACAAGGGAAGCTTTTCATTTTGTACTACTCCAGAAATTGCAAAAGGTTTACAGGAATCAGGTGTTGATATTGTAACGCTTGCTAATAATCACAGTTATAATTTTGGTGTTGATGGCTTTGAAGAAACAAAACAGAATTTGAATAATTTAGGAATAAAGTCAGTTGGATGGGGAAACCTAGAGATAATTGAAAAAAATGGAATAAAATTTGGATTTTTAGGATTTGATTATGTAACTTCAATTAAAAACATTGAATCTGACTTAAGCTTGATTAAAGAGTCAAACCAAAAAGTTGATCTATTAATTGTTAGTCCCCATTGGGGAGAGGAGTACAAAGCAGTAGCAAATAAGTTTCAAGTTGAGACAGCCAGAAATATGGTTGAGAGCGGTGCAGATTTAATAATTGGCCATCATCCTCATTGGGTGCAAAATTATGAAGAAATAAATGGGGTGCCAGTATATTATTCTTTAGGCAATTTTATATTTGATCAGATGTGGAGTGAGGAAACTAAAAAAGGTCTTCTTGTCAAATTTACTTTTGAAGATGGCAAGATAGTAAATAGGCAAGAGTATAAAACATATATTTCAAAAATTGGCCAACCAGAAATTTTAAAATAGTTTATTAACTATCCGAGTCTGTGCCAAGTCTAGGATTCGAACCTAGGTAGCCTTACGGCGCGAGTTCTACAGACTCGTGTATTTGACCACTCTACCAACTTGGCAAAAAACTGACAGATTGTATTATATCAATTCTCCCAGTCTTCTACTAGGTCTTTATAATTTGACTTGATTTCTAGATATTCTTTTTTAGTTATTAAATCTAGTTGTATCTTTGGAAATCGTTCTCTAAACGTTTTATCTCTCATTAACGAGTATTCATTCATAAAGTTTTTGACTTCGACATATGTTTTAAATTCTGAAAGGTAAAAATCAGGTCTATAGGTATGTTTTCCTAAATCAAACAGACTTGGAGCATATTCCCATTTTAAACCAATTAAATTGTATATTCTTGCCACATTTGCCTCCCAAGTGCTATAGAAATTTATTGTTGGACTAATGTCGATTCTGATACCATTTTTGCCTTTTGAAGCTTTTGGAGAAGTAGTTTTTCTTCCAAGTCTGACTATATTGCAATGGATGCTACAATATTTTTGAGTTTTGGCTAGGTATGGGACTAATTCAAAGGATTTATGACAATTAAGACAAACAATTTTAATTTTGGGTTTAGAAAAATGTTTTCCTCTCAGTCGGTTTGGTAGTGCCTTCAATGTTTTAGATATTTTCATTTTGGTAGATTCGGACATTTTTCTACCCGTATTGTTTATGAGTGCAGAGCAACGCTGAGAACAATACGTCTTGTGGTCATATGGTTTTACTAAAAATTTATTGTTACAGTTGGTTCTTTTGCAAGATCTAGTGACTAAAGCTTTAATTTTGTAGTTATAGATACCTGCTGCCCAATTCCTTTTTGAGATTTCCGATTGTTTTTTCTTATATTCAGGATCGGTGTAAAAGTCATCGGCAGAGGATGTCATAAATAAAATATATGCCGAAATTTATACGAAGTCAATACCGAATTGTAACCAAAAATTTGAGCCTCCTAGCCGAAATCGAACGGCTGTCGACGGTTTACAAAACCGTTGCTCTACCATTGAGCTAAGGAGGCGTAAAGCGAAGTATACCAAAAAATGGTCCCATCTGAAAAGTGCCTCAGTGAATTTCCTGAATTGCTCAGGTGGGTAGACTGTCAATAATCACAAGTGACTACCAAACGCATCCTCCCAATTCATAGATTTAGTCAGGAAAATCTGACCTCGACTCTAAACAAACAGGACCATATATAGTATAGCAGACATATCAAACACCTGGTATGTTTAGGTTAGGGTATGAGAAGGGCCAAAAATAAATTAAGAACAGGGGAAATAATATTACCTATAAAAGAGGATCCTCCAAAGGTTGGAAGTATTAAAAAAAGCAAAATAATCATACCAAATCTGTGTAAAAAACTGTCTACTTCGTAGGCGTACCTGCGAGGTAGTAACCCAACTAGTATTTTTCCTCCATCTAGTGGGTGAATTGGGATTAGGTTAAAAATAGCAAGGGCTACATTTAAAATTATGAAAGGAACCGCAAATATACTAAAGGATGGGCTAAAATAGGCGATCAAGGAAATTATTAGGGCAAGAATTAAATTTGACGCTGGTCCTGCAAAAGAAATTAGGGCAGAATCACGCCTTGGGTTTTTTAAGTTATATGGATCAAACTCGACTGGCTTTGCCCAGCCAAAAGGAATAACAGGTAAACCCATATACCTCATTATGACTAATACCAATAACAGTGTTGTTCCAATTGGGTCGTAGTGGACTATTGGATTTAATGAAAGTCTCCCCATTAGTCTTGCTGTTGGGTCCCCAAGTCTATCTGCCATCCAGGCATGAGAAGCCTCATGAATTGTAATAGCGACAACGAATGCAAGAATCCAAATTATAATCATATGTTATCAATAATATTGTCCACCTGATGCGGTCATTGATGAATTTAACTTTTACTAGTATAATGCATCATTAACGCTATGTCATTTATTTGTGAAAGTTGTTCAAAGAAAACAGTATTTGGGTCAAGTCAAACCCATGGACGTGGTATTGCTGGAAAAAGATGGAAGAAAAGAGCTCAAGAAACAAAAAGGACTTTTACTCCAAACATTCAAAAGTGGTATGGGATGAAACTTTGTACTTCATGTATTAAAAAACTCCGTACAAAGGTTTGAAAAACTAATTAGCTGAATTTGTAGGAATTTTTAAAAGTTTTCCAATCAACAGGATTTTTGCCTTCTAATTGTACAATCACTGGTTCATCTTTAAATTCTAATATCTTTAGTCTCTTTTCTACACCATTAATAGATATGGTTGTCCAAATTCCAGGCCATGGAGAGTAGGCTCTTAATTTTCTGTCAATTAACTCTGGGCTGTCTGTTAAGTTAACAAAACCATCTGCTTTACTAACTAATTTAGTAAAAGTTGCTTTTTCATGAGCTTGTTCTTTTAGATTAACTTTGCCTTGAATATATGGCTCAATTAAGTTTAGAAGTACATCTGCAGACTTCTCGAACAACCTTTCTCTTAAACTTTGAAAAGTATCATCTAAATTTACTTCTTCTTTAAATTGAGTAACTATCTTTCCGTGATCCATCTGTTCATCCATTTTAATTATAGTGACACCTGTTATAGTGTCACCATTTGCAATAGTTGTTTGGATTGGAGATGCTCCACGATATTTAGGTAATAAGGATGGATGAATATTCAAAATTCCATACTTGAAGTTATTGATTACATTTTTTGGTATGATCATACCAAAAGAGGCACAAACACCCATATCTGCTTTTGGTAAATTATCAAAATCAAAGTGTTTTTCTATTTTTCTTTTGTGTGCCCAACCATCTACCGCTGAAAATTCAAGTTTTTTCTCCCTTCCAAAAGGTTTAGGTGGCTGGGTAACAACAGCTGTAATCTCGTAGTATTTGTGTAATTTCTCCAAAACTGGGATTACATAATCTGGGGTTCCAAAAAAAATTACTTTCATATAATTAAATTTCCACTTCTTCCCATTCGTCACTTTCATCTAACTTGTATAGTTTTTTCTTTTGCTCTAATAACCTGTCTATAAAAAGAAATCCATTTAGGTGGTCGATTTCATGCAAAATTATTTGTGCGTTAAAATCCTTAAATTCTTCAATTATTTCTTCTCCATTCTCATCAAGATACTTTAACTTAACATAACCATCTCTTTTTAGTGGGCCATAATAGTGGGGAAGTGACAAACAGCCTTCCAAAATTTCATTTTTCTTTTGTTTTTCTTTGATAGGTAATTTGACTTTTTTGATTTCAAGCCCAGAGGGCCAAGCTCTGCTTATTATTTCAGGATTAATAACAATCCTTTTTAAGTTTTTAAAACTAACAGCAAAAACTCTTAAGTTTACGCCAATCTGAGGGGCAGCCAACCCAACACCCTCTGGGTCTTTTTGAACAGAAAGTGTATCTTTTAAATCTTGAATTAATTTTTGCACCTTTTTGTCAATTTTTTCAACAGGTTTACTCAACCTTCTTAAAGTTGGGTTACCCGACTGGACTATCTTTTGAACCATAATATCTATGATTATAACATCTTAATGTTATAATCTCATATCATTTTGAGGCTGATATAGATTGGTCTAAATATTTTTTGATCAATTCGTCATTTGGATCAATATTATTAAGTATGTATTCCAAGTGTTCTTTTGCATTTTCATAATCTTGAATATCAATGTATGTAAGTCCTAATGCAAACCTACCTTCTTTGTAGTTAGGTTTTAATATAACTGCTCTTTCTAAATTTTCTAACCCCTCATCCAATTTGCCATTCTTAAGATTCAAAATACCAAGTTGGTAGAAAGACTTTGGATTTGTTGGAGCTATTTGGCTACCTGTTAGAGCTATTTCTTCTGCTACTAGTAAATACTCTTTATTCTGGCTTGCGAGCAAGTTTAAGTTGCTTATCAAAATATTTCTGACATTCTGGTTGTATGGATTTGCATCAAGGGCAACCACTGCATCGTTAATACTTAAGTTTGCTAGAGCTTTTTCAGCCATATAAAGTGGCTCGTTGGGTGTGTATTTTAAGGCCTTTGTGATTTCTACTAATGCAAGCTCTCTATTTTTTTCGCGATTATAGTTTCTTGCACTATTATAGTGAACGTCTGATCGCCAATAACCTAAGATAAAATATAAAGAGAAAGTTATAGCAATAACTACAAAAGCTGTTAATATCATTTGGCTTGTATTTAGTTTTTGTTTTTTTCTTTGTACCGCTTCAGGCGAGGAAGTTACAATTGCCATTGCAGGAAAAATAAAGAAGAGGAGTGAAACTGCAACAACTGAAAAACCAAAAAAGTTAGTAACTAGAATTGAAAAGTATCCAGCCAAAAGCGCAATATTTTTTGACTTATAAATAACAACAGTTGAAACAATAATTAAGACAAGGTATGAAATTAAACCTAAAATACCAGTATTTGCCAAGTAATTTAAGTATTCATTATGTGCTTTGTTGTAAATAAAGTCCCACTCAGACGTCAAGTTGTGTTCGATTGGTTTATGTTTTGGAAACGTATAAGCAAAGGTCTCTGGGCCGGATCCAAGTAAGGGATAGTTTTTAAATATATTAATTGCTCCAGTCCAAACATATTTACGTATTGTTCCAGATTCTGTCCCTCCCACTTCAAGAGCGGGACCAACTGAGGTGGTTTCAAGTGGGTTATTTGTGATGTGTGGTGGGTTAATAGCAAAATAAATAACAATAAAAGTAAATAGTAAAATTAAAAACTCCTTTACAATTTTTGATTTTTCTTTCCAAAACATAAGAGTAAAGAAAATTACAAATTCAATTCCAAAAGCAAGTAATCCTGAACGAGATTTAGTAAACAGAAGGGTAACAAAAAATAATACTGAAAGTAGGATGTACCACTTGTTTTTAAAACTATAAAGCCAAGAAATGGGTAGTAGTATTACCACTAATGCTGCAAGCCAATTTGGTTGACCAAGTGTTGAAAAAACCCTAGATTGAACATCCTGGACCCAGCAAGATTCAAAGTATCCCAAACCCATTAGTCCGCACGTTGCAAATATTTTGAAATGTTCTAACACGGCTAAGGTAGAAGTGATAGCCGTTGAAATTAGTAGATAGTATAAAGCACTAAGTGATTGTTTTACTGTCATATTTGAGACAAACGCCCAATAGAGAAGACTAAGGCAGATTTGGGTCAGAAGACCGCCATTAAACCTGGAATAATATCCTAACCACGAAGTTCTTGGGTCAATAGATAGTAGTGTGCTGGCCAATTGAATGAACAGATAAATAACAATTGGCCAATCCAGTATTGTGCGACGGAAAGTGATACTTTTTTGTGATATGCTGTTTATTGCCCAAACGGATATTGTTAAAATAGTAAAGACATATAAAACTATGACTTTATTAAACTCAAAAAGCTCAGACGTGTTTTTGAAAAAAATAAGTGGAATTAAAAAAAATAATGTGTTAAAAAGTAAGGCAATCATGTTTTCATTAAAAAGTATACCAAATCCTATTAATATGATCTTAGGTTTTTTTTCAAATGACCTAGGTATTGATCTAGGTACTGCTAACACCTTAGTCTATATTAAAGGTAAGGGGGTTGCTACTCGTGAGCCCTCAGCTGTTGCGAGGCACAAAAAGACCAAAGAGGTTATAGCTATCGGTTCACCTGCAAAGAAGATGATGGGTCGTGCCCCATCAACAATCGAAGTAATTAGACCTTTAAGGGATGGTGTGATTGCTGACTTTGATGCAGCGTCTTCTATCCTCACATATTATATAAAAAAAGTTCATGAAACAGGTGGAAATATGCCAAAAATTCCAAGACCCCATGTAGTTATTGGCATACCTTCTGGAGTAACTGAAGTAGAACGTAGGGCTGTTGCTGATGCTGCAATAGACGCAGGTGCCAGAAGGGCGGATTTGATTGAAGAGCCAATGGCTGCAGCGATTGGAGCAGGTCTTGATGTTGAGTCGCCTGAGGGAACATTCATTGTTGATATTGGCGGTGGAACTTCTGAAATTGCAATTATTTCCATGGGTGGAATAGTAATTGGAAGGTCATTAAGGGTTGCTGGAGATGAAATGGATGAAGCAATTATTAATTACGTTAAACTAAAGTATTCAGTACTTTTGGGTCAACCATCAGCTGAAACAGTTAAAATATCTATTGGTTCTGCAGTAAATTTTGACAAACCTAGATCTCAAATAGTTAGAGGAAGAGATTTAGAAACTGGTTTACCTAGGTCAGTTAAATTAACAGATGGAGAAATTAGAGAAGCCTTGGGACCAATAATCCACGTGATAATTACTGGAATATCTGACACACTGGAAGAAACTCCACCAGAATTAGTATCTGACATTATGGAAAAAGGAATATATTTAGCAGGGGGAGGTTCACTAATTCATGGGATGGATAAAGCAATTGCAGATGCAACTAAAATGCCAGTTTTTATAGCTGATGATCCATTAACTTGTGTTGTAAGGGGTTGTGGAAAACTATTAGAAAACCCTCTAATGTTAAGTAGAATCAGAGTTACAAAAGGTATGAAGTAATAACTCGTTAACCTTCAATATTTGTGATAATCTACTTTATATATGCAGACTTTGGCTTCATCAAAACAACAACAATCTTGGCTCTCTTGGTTTTTGAGAGGCGTTTTAATTTTGGGGTTGTTTATTCTAATTGCAAGGTTGGTAGACTTACAGTTGATAAAGGGGGGTTATTATAGAAAACTTGCAGAAGGAAATAGGATTGAAAGGGTTAGAATCGTCGCTTCGAGGGGTAGAATTTTGGCACGTGGTGGAGAAGTATTAAGTGGACCCAATTTTGCCCACATTACAGGCTATACTGCAGAGACCAATGAACAAGAGGTTGGAATAGTTGACCCCAGGTGTATTGAAAAAGGTCCAATGAAGTTAGGCCAAATTATAGGTAGAAGTGGTTTACAAGAATATTATAACTGTCATTTATCTGGTGTGGATGGTGAAGAACTTATAGAAGTTGATAGTCTTGGTAATAAACTACGAACGATAGGTACAAAATATCCAATCACTGGGCAAGATTTAAAGACTAACATTAACTATGATTTGCAGGTTGAGCTAGCAAATAATTTTGAGGGTCTTACTGGTTCTGCTGTTGCAACAGACAAAAACGGTGAAGTGTTGGCTCTTTTTTCATCTCCCACATTTGATCCTAGTGATATTGTAAAAAGTTTAGATGATCCCGAGCTGCCTTTGTTTAATAGGGCAATTGGTGGTATATATCATCCCGGATCAATTTTTAAACCCCTTGTATCAATTGCAGCTTTGGAAGAGGGAAAAATTGACAGAAACTTTAGATATATTGATACAGGTGTGGTGACAGTTGAAAGCCCGTATGGCAACTATTCATACACCAATTGGTATTTGACTCAGTACGGTGGCCAAGAGGGTGAGATTGACTTAACAAGGGCAATGGCCAGATCAACTGATACTTTTTTTTACAAAATTGGTGAATATGTGGGAATTGATAGCCTTGTTGAATGGATGAAAAGATTTGGATTATCTAAACTTACGGATATTGACCTTAGAGGTGAAGTCTATTCTTTAGTTCCTTATCCTGAGTGGAAACAAAGAATTAAAGGGGAGAGATGGTTTCTGGGTAACACCTACCACTTTTCAATTGGTCAAGGAGATTTGGCACTAACTACTGTGGGTATACATAGAGCTAATTTGGTAGTTTCAAATATGGGTAAACTATGTGATTTAAAAATTGTAGGTGACACAAACTGCACTGTTTTAAAAATTAAACCTGATAATTTAAGCTATGTTCAGGAGGGTATGGAAATGACCTGTCAAACTGGCGGAACGGCCTTTACTTTTTTTGACTTTAGTGAAAAGCATTATGGTTTAGATGTTGCTTGTAAAACAGGTACTGCTGAAACAAATGAGGATGGGAAAAATCACGCTTGGTTTACTGTTTTTGCACCAGTTGAAAATCCTGAAATACAGTTAACAGTTATGGTTGAAAAGTCTGGTGAAGGAAGTAAAGTTGCGGGACCGATTGCACGAAAAGTGATGGATAAGTATTTTGAAGGTTATATCAAATATGAATAAACAATTACATTTTGGTCAAGAGTTATACGTTTTAGGAAAGTTGTTAAGAAAAGATACAAGGGCGGTTGCCGTTGTGGGGTCCAGAGATATAACTGAAAGGGGAAGGAAGTTAACAGAGCAATTTGTAAAAGAATTAGTTAAAGAGAAAATCACAATTGTTTCAGGACTTGCAAGAGGTATTGATACAGTAGCTCACGAAACGGCTTTAAATAACGGAGGAAGGACAATTGCAGTAATAGGTTCAGGGCTTGATATTATTTATCCAACTGAAAATAAAAAGTTAGCAACACAGGTGTCAAAAAGTGGCGCAATTGTTTCTGGTTTTGATTATGGTACAAAACCATTACCCCAAAATTTTTTAGCAAGAAATCAACTAATTGTTAAATTGTCCCAGGCAGTTTTGGTTATTGAAGGAAAAAGAAGGTCTGGTACAATCTCCACCGCCAACCATGCAGCAAATGATGGAGTAGAGGTGTTTGCAATTAAAGGTAGTGAAGCAACTGACTATTTGATTGAAAATGGAGCTACCAGTGTACAAAGTCCTAAAGAGATAGTAGATTATTTAAATAACCAATGAACAAATTCACATCGAAGATGGAATAATAATATATAAAATACCTATGAAATTCATTATAGTAGAGTCACCAACAAAAGCTAAAACTTTAACTAAATTTTTAGGAAGTGATTATACAGTTGATTCAACAAAGGGTCATATTTTTGATTTACCAAAAAGTAAGTTATCGATTGACCTTGAAAATGACTTTAAGCCAGATTACCAACCAATAGACAAAAAGAAATTAACGATTTCAGACTTAAAGAAAAAGGCAAAATTAGCAACCGCAATATATATAGCAACTGATCCAGATCGTGAGGGGGAGGCAATTGCAGGTCATGTTCAAGAGGTTGTTGAAAAGGCAAAGAAGAAAACTACAAAGTTAAGTAGAATTTCCTTCCACGAAATTACACAAAAAGCAGTAGAAGAAGCAATTAGTCATCCAACAGTAGTTAATCAAAATCTTGTGGATGCCCAGATTGCCAGAAGAGTTTTGGATAGGCTTGTGGGTTATAAACTTTCCCCACTTCTTTGGAAGAAGGTTAGAAGAGGGTTATCTGCTGGTCGTGTTCAGTCTGTTGCTGTTCGCCTAATAGTAGAGAGAGAAAATGAAATAAAGGCATTTAAACCAGAAGAATATTGGGAAATATACGCAGACTTAAAATGCAAAAATCATAATGCAAAATTCACAGCACAGCTCATCAAACAGCAAATCACAAACAAGGAACAGGCAGATAAAATTTTAAAAGATTTAGAAAAAGCAGATTATAAAGTTTTAGATATCAAGAAAAGGGAAGTCAAAAAAAATGCTTACCCTCCGTTTACAACTTCTACTATGACTCAAACTGCAGCTAGAATGTTTGGGTGGACAGCAAAAAAAACGATGTCTGCAGCTCAGAAGTTATATGAGGAAGGTCTAATTACTTATCACCGTACTGATTCCTTGAATTTATCAGTTGATGCAGTTAATAATGCACGTAAATTTATTGAAAAAGAATATGGAAAAGACTACTTGCCCAATACACCCTTGGTGTACAAGACAAATAGTAAATCTGCACAGGAAGCTCACGAAGCAATCAGGCCGACTGATATAAATTCTCAAACCGTGACGGGTAGTCAATATGGCGAGGATAAACTATATGATTTAATTAGAAGAAGGTTCATCGCTTGTCAAATGAGCCAAGCCGTTTACAACGAGACTACGATCGACGTTGCAGCACAAAGAGCTGATGAAGAAACTGCTTATCTACTTCGTGCAAGTGGTCAGATTATGAAGTTTGACGGTTGGAGAAAGTTGTTTGTGATCGGAGGTCATTCATACATAGACCGAGAAGTAATAATTTTGCCAGAAGTTAAAAAGGACGAAGAGTTGATGAAAGAAAAAGTTTGGGGTGACCAAAAGTTTACACTTCCACCTGCAAGGTATAACGAGGCGTCCTTAATTAAGACTTTGGAAAAATTAGGTATTGGTAGACCTTCAACATATGCTCCAATTATTTCTACAATTCAAATTAGAAGTTATGTAGAGAAGACAGAGGGTAAGTTCATACCCACATCAATCGGCTTTGCTGTAACTGAGTTTTTAGTTAAAAATTTTCCTGACGAGCTTGAATATAGTTTTACTGCAGAGATGGAAGAAGACTTGGATAGAATTGCAGAGGGGAAGATTAAGTGGGAGGTTGAGATGGCAAAATTTTGGAAACCCTTTTCAAAAAAGTTAGAAAGTGTAGAAAAACTTGCAGAAAGAGTAAAAATAGAAACTGAAAAAATTGGTAGGAAGTGTCCGGATTGTAAAGAAGGGGAATTGGTCATTAGAGTTGGAAGATTTGGTAAGTTTATAAGTTGTGATAAATTTCCAGATTGTAAACATATAGAAAAGTATGTTGAAAAAACTGGTTTTAAATGTGAAGAATGCAAAGATGGTGAATTAATTGTTAAAAGATCAAAAAGAGGGAAGTTCTTTGGTTGTAGTAACTACCCAAATTGTAAATACGCCACTTGGAAACTTCCAAAGAAGGAAGAAGAGTAATGTAACTTGACAAAAGTAATGTAGACTGCTATTATTAATGTATGTACACAGTTTCCATTACATCTCAAGGTCAGATAAGTATTCCAACCTCACTTCGTAGGTTGTTTAATCTAAAAACTACGAATAAAGCTAATATCATACCCACTGAAGGGGGACTTTTAATAAAGCCCGTTGTAGACTTCTTGGAATTGTATGGAAGTTTATCTACAAAGAAGAAACCTCTGTCTAATTCTGCAATCCACAAACTCTTTTCAAAGAGTGTAGCAAATCGTAAGAATAGAAATTAACTAAAAATGGTTGAGATGATAATTGACACAAATACAATTTTGAGGTTTGTGCTTAAAGATGTTAGTTCTCAAAATGTTGAGGTTTATGAATTAATCAAAAAAGCTAAAGACAAAAAAATAAAGTTAATTATTCCTGAAATCGTAGTCTTTGAAACTTACTTCACACTTAAAAGTTACTATGAGTATAAAAAAGAAACTTTATTAATAGTTTTAGAATCATTATTAAGTGCGGATTACTTCAAAGTAGAAAATAGCCATCTTTTTATGGAGGCTGTTAAGATACTTGGAAACAGCAATCTTGAATTTGTTGACTGTTTTTTGGCCGCGAAATCAAAATTTTTAGAAACCAAATTGTTTACCTTTGACAATAATCTCAATAAATATTTATATAAAAAATAACTATTTATTATATTTAACAATATATCCGAAGTTTTTAATTGTTTTAATTGTGTACTTGCTAGCAACCTTATTTTTTAATCTAGACATAATTTTGTATATAGCCCAAAGTGAGAAATTGTCGTCTGTCATCTTCATTAAACTGGATATTTTATCAACACTGATCGATGATTTGTTGATTACTAAATAAGTTAATATCTTTGACTCGTTCACCGATAAGTATGGAAAGTTAATCAACACTTCTTTGTGTCGATATTTATTAAAGTAGTGTCTTAATAATCTTGACTTAATCAATCCAGATTTGTTTGTTAGTCCAATAATATTCAGTTTGTTCGTATCAGTATTTATGATTAACTCTTTTAAATAATTTAATTCAAAGTTGATCTGGATATTATTTATATAATAAGAGTAGTCGTCAAAATTACTTTTTCCGTCAGAAATTTCTTTACAAACATATTTAACTATTCTAGCAATACCTCCAGATAAGTTATAAATACTTTTGTAACATCTTTCTGGTATTTTCCATTTGTAATATTTTTTCAAAGTCTCAATCATTACTTTTGTTTGCTTAAAGGAAAAAGGTGCGACGTAAATAAAGTTTAAAAAGAATGACGTTGTGTAACCTGAGTAAGATTCGGGATCTATTAATGGAGAATGATCAGTGAGGGTAATAAACATAATTTTGTTAGGATTTTGATCCTGGATTGATCTTAGTTTTTCCAAAGCATCTCTCCTTTCTTTTATATTCTCCAAGAATCTGATGATAAATATTATTTTTTTGTTATGTGCACTCTCACATTTTTTGCGAACAAATTCTACAATTTCTGTGCTGTCAACTTCTTGGTTATAAGTAATAATGTTATTGATATATTTTTCTTTTTGTAGTCGAAAAATTAAAAATTTATATATTGTTTTGTTGCTTTGTCCATACATTACTGAGATGCATGTATTTTCTTCGTAATTAATAGCATTTTTCACTTTTTGATATATGTTATCAAAGTAATCAATAGGTAGTGATTCTACATAGTTTTTTTGCATATTAAATTGATAATACCATTGTTTGTCAAGTTTTCGTCCAAAATAGGTCAGGTACTTGTCAAGCTGTCTAATAGGTTAAGAAGGTATAAATCAAACATGTTAAAAGAAGCGGTTCGAGCAATTATAGCTACGGATCAAAATGAAGTTTTGTTAGTGAAAAGGGCAGATGGTATTGAAAAAGATAAATATTGCTTACCTGGAGGAAAGGTGGACGTTGGCGAGACAAATGAACAAGCAGTAACAAGAGAAATAAAAGAGGAATTAGGTCTAGATTTTGATCCAAAAGATTCTTTCATGATATCAAACGATAGTTGGAAGACAACTTATTTTACAGGTAATACTTCAGGGCAAATAAAAATAGATACCAACGAGGTCAGTGGTGTTGTCTATCTTAGTGGTAAAAAGTTGGATACGGTTGATATCGCTTTTGATCATAAATCCATTTTAGAGGATTACTTTTATTTATCGATGTTGTAAGTATGGAAAAGCAACACTTATCTGAACATGAAGCTGAGTGGAATCATTTAGTTTTATATTTGAGAAACAAAGTGTATGTTGGTGATCCTTTAGATGGAGAAAAACCGTATCAGTTTTCAAGCATCAAGTTGATAAAGCTTGTGGATCCTTTGACAATAGTGCCTACAGCAAAATACGTTTTGAGTGACCACCTAAGTAAGATAGAACAGATAAGAAAAAATGAAGTTGATATCTTTAAATTGGATAGGATATTTAGATTAGCAAATGGTTATTTTATTTGTCCGCCAATACTTGAGATATGGGACGAAACACCTTATTGTGGTAGACCAGTTATAGTTGATGGGGGACATAGAATATTTCTAGCAAAAAAACATAAACTTCCAATAAATTGCATAGTTATATCAGAGCCGATTTTGTGTCCACTACCTGTTTTACCACTAGATGGTTGGCATCAAGTTAACATATTTGATCAGATACCTGTAGATAAGCGAAATTATAATCCTAATATTCCAGAACCAGAAAATCCATATAAATATTACAGATTAGATTTGCCAGGGTCTACTGGTCCTAGAAGTAAATAAAAGTTACCTGTATTTAACCACTTCAGTATTTATAAATTCCAATTTAATTTTAGCTTTTTTAAACATTTTTTCTGATTCTTCCCCTGCATGATATTTGTTAGCTGCAACAACTCTTTTAATCCCAGAGTTAATGAGTAACATTGTACAAGTTCTACAAGGTGTCATATTTACATAACAAGTTGCACCGTCTAGTGAAACACCTCTTTTTGCAGCTTGGCAGATTGCGTTTTGTTCTGCATGGACTGTTCTTACACAGTGTTCTGTTACTGTTTCATCTTCGTGGATAACTTTTTTGAGTTGGTGACCAACATCATCACAGTGGGGCATACCAACAGGAGAACCAACATATCCTGTAACTAATATCTGTCTATCTTTTACAAAAACAGATGAGGCACGACCTCTGTCGCAAGTTGCTCTTTTGGCAACAGACCTCATTATTTCTAAAAAGTATTCATCCCAAGATGGGCGAATGTATTTTTCCTCTTTTGTTTCAATTATTTTATCGATTTGTTTATACAATTTTTTAAAAGTTGTATTGTTTTTTATTTTAAAGTCAGATAATTTAATGCATTCAAGTATGTTTTGTGCGCTTTTGTCGCTATTTTGAAATTCTCTTTGTTCTTGAATCTTGAACACTTTAAATGTTACAAAATCTTTGTCCGATGCTCTCTTTTTGATTCTTTTGTAACGAATTTTGATATCTGAATCAACTGCAATTATTATTCCACCCTTTTTCTTTATAAATCTAACCTCTTCTGGATTTCTAATACTTTCTATTACAGTGTTTGATTTTTGTTGTTTGGCTAAAGCATATAGCTTTTTAATAACATAATTTGATCCATATTTTTTACGTAGTAAGTTGCCAATATCTTGCAAGCTTGTTCTGTTTATTTCTGTTTTACCTTTTGTTAATTCACCCCTTAAGTAGTCGCTAACTGAATAATGCTTAAAACCATTTTGCTTCAAGTAATCAACAACAGTACCTTTTCCAGATCCAGAAGTACCAGTTATACCAATAATTTGCATTCTTACTTTTACCAAAAAAATATATTAAACACAATAGACTTCATAGTTTGCTAGATGTAATATTAAACTATGTATATTGTTGACTTATATACACCTCCAAATAGTAAAGATTTGATAAAGAAAATACTTGATGATTCATCAAATGAACAAAGATCAAAGATATTAAAAGCAATAGCAACTTTGGAAGAGTTCGGTATAAGTAGAGATATACCAAATTTAAGAAAGCTAAGTGGCACAAAGTTATGGGAGTATCGGATTTTAGGAAAAGATAATATCAGATTGATTTTAGTATCAATCATAAATGGGAGAATTGTAGTTCTAAATATATTTGTTAAGAAGAGCCAAAAAACTTCAATCAAAGAACTAAAAACATCAAATGAAAGATATAAAATAATGCTTGACAGACTGACATCCAATAAGATATCATAGGTATATATGAAAAATACCAAAATAGTTAAAAATACAGATTTTAGAGAATACCTTGAAGAACAGTTAAAAGATCCTGAATTCAAAAAAGAATGGGATAGATTGGAACCTGCATATCAAGCACAAAGAGCTTTAATTAGAGCTAGAATTGATGCAAAAATGTCACAAAGACAACTTGCAAAAAAAGCAAAAACTACACAAGCTGTAATTTCAAGAATAGAAAATATGACAGTAAGCCCTTCTATTGGTTTACTCCAAAAAATTGCAGAGGCATTTGGAAAAAATTTAGAAATTAGATTCACATAACTTCCTTATTGATTTTCAAGTTTTTAATTGCTAAATTGACAACGAGATGAAAGCAACTTCTAGTAATTTTAAAGACTTTGATGAGTATCAAAAGTTTTGTAAGAGTACTGCAGTTTACCCAAAGATAGGTAAAAGTTTTGTTTATCCTTTAATTGGACTTCAGGGTGAAGTTGGCGAAGTTTCAGAAAAAATTAAAAAGTTATTTAGAGATGATAAGGGTATATTGACTAAAGAAAAAAAAGTTGAAATAACAAAGGAGTTGGGTGATGTATTATGGTATGTATCTCAATTGTCTACAGAGTTTAATTTGAGATTATCAGATATTGTAAAAGGAAATATTGAAAAACTGTCATCAAGGAAAGAAAGAGGTAAAATTCATGGAAGTGGAGATAATAGATAATAAACTATAACCTCTCAAGTATTTTATATTCATAAGATGGATTATTTTCTAGGTGTTGCTCACTAAAGGTTTCTTTCCATTCATCTTCATTAATTTCTGGAAAATAAGTATCCCCGTCATAACTTTTATGAACCTTAGTCAAATAAATCTTGTTTGCTTGAGGTAGTAATTCTTTATAAATCATCCCACCTCCGATGACAAATAATTCTTCTTCATTTCTTTTTTTAATGAATTCCAATGCTTCATTGATGTTAGTGAACACAAAGGCACCGTCTGCTTTGTAGTTCTTTTCAAAAGACAAAATAACATTAGTTCTGTTAGGTAAAACCCTACCTATAGACTCAAATGTTTTTTGACCCATCAAAATATGATGGCTTGTCGTTAGTTTTTTAAATCTTTTTAAATCATCCGGAATACTCCAAAGAAGTTTGTTTTTTGCTCCAATTACATTATTTTCAGAAACAGCAACTATTATTGATATATTCATTTTTAAACAGATATTGGCGCCTTTATAGACCCATGTGGATTATAGTCTATAATTTCAATCCAATCTGACTCAATTTTGTCTATGTTTTTTAATTTTGAATTCAATTTAATTGTAGGTAGGGGACGTGGTATTCTTTTTATCTGTTCTTTTGCTTGCTTAATATGATTTAAATATAGATGTGTGTCAGCAAGGGTCATTGTCAACTCTCCTGCAATTTTACCTGTAATTTTTGCAACTATCTCAGTTAGTAGGGCGTAGGAAGCGATATTAAAAGGAAGTCCTAAAAAAGAATCGACAGATCTTTGGACCATGAAACAATTTAATTTTTTACCAACAACCTGAAATTGAAAATATAAGTGACATGGTGGAAGTGCCACATCTGATAAAACAGATGGGTCCCAAGCAGTCACAATTATTCTTCTCGAGTCTGAATTATTTCTAATATCGTCAATTGCGTTTTGTAGTTGATCTATTGTATCTTTTCCTCTTCCTTTCCATTTTCTCCATTGAAATCCGTATACTGGTCCTAGGTTACCGTGTTTTTTAGCAAAGCTTTTGTTTGTTTTAATTTTCTCAATAAACATAGTCATTTGATTTTGCCATTCAGGTGTATATTTTGGATATTTTTTATCTAACTTATTAGATACTAAGTATCTTTGAAATGGCCACTCGTTCCAAATATTTACATTCTTCAAAACTAGTGATCTCAAATTATTTTCTCCTCGAATAAACCATAACAGTTCCTCTTTTACCCCATGAAACCAAACCTTTTTAGTAGTAAGAAGAGGAAAACCTTTTGAAAGATCAAATTTTAACATTCTACCAAAAACTTTTTTTGTTCCAGTTCCTGTTCTATCCTTACTTGCTGTCCCATTTTTAATAATGTCTTTAAGAAGATCTATGTAAATTTTATCTGCTAAGTTTTTTTTGGCGGTTGACATTGCAACACATCATAAAATATAAAGATACTAATGAAAAGGGGAAAATTTGTAGTATTTGAAGGTGGAATGGGATGTGGAAAAACAACTCAAATTAATCTGCTTAAAAAAATATTAAAAAAGAATTGGGATTTCTATCGAGAACCTGGTGGAACTCCGTATGGAGAGAAAGTCAGGGACGCTGTTCAGGGTTTGAATGGATATAGTGTTGAAGAATATGCTGCAATGTTTGGTTATACTGCAGCTCGGGCGAATTTGATTCGGGGTTTGATTATTCCCCAGCTGGAGAAAGGTAAGAACATAATTTTAGATAGATACTGGTATTCGACTTACGCATATCAAAGTATCGAAAATGTTGCTAAGAAAGATATTCTAGAGATAAGTAAGATTTCAACCAAAGATTTAAGGCCAGATATTATTGTTCATTTTGATTTAGATCCAAAAGATGCAACTCAAAGAAAAAGCGGTAAAGATGATGCCGATAGGTATGATCTCAAAGAAATAGGTTTTCATAAAAAAGTAAGGAGAAATTATAAAGAACTTGCGAAAATTGTTGGTACAAAATGGCACACAATAGATGCCTCTGGGACAATAGAAGATATACATAATGATACAATTAAGTTGTTGAGAAAGAATAAAATAATTTGAAAAATAAAATATCCGAACTTATAAAACTTGAAGAGATTAGACAAGAGGACACGCTTATGCTTATTCCTTCTGAAAATTATGCTTCTAAAAATGTTAGAGATGCAGTTGGTTCAGTTTTAATGAATAAATATGCAGAAGGATACTCGGGCAAAAGATATTATCAAGGTAATGAGTTTGTAGATGAAATTGAAACCATTGCAATTGAAAAGGCAAAAAAACTGTTTAAGGTAGAACATGTAAATGTACAACCTTATTCAGGTTCTCCTGCAAATTCAGCGGTCCTGTTCGGACTTCTGAATTCTAGTGACAAAATAATGGGTTTAAAATTATCTTCTGGTGGACATTTAACCCACGGTCATCCAGACATTACTTTTTCTGGTAAATTTTTTACGTCCGTCCAATTTGGAACGGGCGACGATGGAATCATAGATTACGAAGCCGTCGAACAGTTAGCTAAAAAAGAAAAACCAAAACTAATGTTCATTGGAACAACTGCATATCCATTAATTTTAGATTGGAAAAGATTTGGTCAAATTGCAGATTCTATTGGTGCGTGGTTAGTTGCTGACATATCTCATATTGCTGGCCTTGTTGTTGCCGGTGTTTATCCATCACCAGTAAAGTATGCAGATATAGTTACTACAACAACCCACAAGACATTAAGAGGACCCAGAGGAGCAATGATAATGGTGACGAAGATTGGTATTAAAAAAGATGCAGAGTTACCTAAAAAGATTGATAGAGCAGTTTTCCCAGGCCTTCAGGGTGGACCTCATAACAACACAACCGCAGGAATAGCAGTTGCCTTAACTGAAGCAGAAAAAAGTAGTTTCAAAAAATATGGACAGCAGGTTGTAAAAAATGCCATTTGTCTTGCAGAAGAACTTAAAAAAGGAGGATTAACAATTGTTACAAATAAAACAGAGTGTCATCTAATTGTTATAGATTTAAGACCTAATGGCTTAACAGGTAAAGTTGTAGCAGAGGCTTTGGAAACAGCGGGTATTGTAGTGAATAAAAATTCAGTACCCAATGATACAGCTGGACCATTTAACCCATCTGGTATTAGAATTGGAACCCCTGCAGTTACAACAAGAGGAATGAAAGAAAAAGAAATGAAAATAATTGCTAAGTATATTCTTGATGTTGTTCAGAATTTAAATAATCAAAAATACTTAAACAAAATTGCTAAGGAAATCAAAAAATTAAATGAGAAGTTTTCTCTTCCATAGTTTGATACAATATGCCTCATATAACGAAATCTGATTTCGATATATCGTATAATATACGCTATGGCAATTATTTTTGATGGAAAAACATATGCATTGAAGAAGAAAGAACTTCTAAAGATAGGAGTAAACGTTTTAAAAGAAAAGGGGATAATTCCCCAGATTGCAACAATTATAATAGGTAACGATCCTGCAAGTGTCTTGTATGTCAATTTGAAAAAGAAGTTTATGGAGGAAATTGGTTGCCAACTTGATATATACAGATTGAATAAAAACACATCTTTTAAAGCTATTAAGTTGTTAATTGATTCTTTAAATGAGGACAAGAATCTACACGGTATTATGATTCAATTACCACTTCCGTTAGAAGTTGAAGATTTTAAAGAGGAACTTATAAATTTAATTAATGAAGATAAAGATGTTGATGGACTAAAGGAAAATTCTAAATATTTACATCCAACATCAAAGGCTGTAGTAGAGATTCTTTCGCTTGCAGAAAATGAGTTGAAAACTAAAGTTAAAACTGTTTGTGTTGTTGGAAGCAATGGAATGGTTGGAAAACCACTTGTTAAAGAACTAAAGAGGTTGGGTATAACTGTGGCTGAGGTTGGCAGAAATACCAAGAATTTTGAGTCTCTAGTTTCAAATGTAGATTGTGTTGTATCTTCAACTGGTGTAATTAACATAATAGGTCCCGAAATAGTAAAGGAGAACCAGATTATTATTGACGTCGGCGCTCCGTTTGGTGACGTTAGCCATTTGGTTTCTGAAAAGGTAAGTTTCATAACTCCAGTTCCAGGAGGTGTAGGACCAGTAACTATTACATGCCTTGCTGAGAACTTGTTGTTATCTGCAAGTTAACAAAACATATCTTTACAGAAGTAAGATCTGATATATAATAGGCTCATGGGAAATTCACAAGCACTTCAAATGTCAGTCCACGCAGCAGTCTCTGCAACAAGTTTAATCGCTCTAATCTGTGATAACACACTAAGTAACGAAAAATACAAAAAAGTTAAAAAAACTGTTTTCAAACTCCACAAAGATGTATTGGAATATAACAAAAAACTTCTAATTTTAGAAACAGACTATCAAAAGAATGAAGCGGATAAAATTAAAAAAGAAAGTTTAAAAAAAGCAATTAAAATATCACTTGAAGTTAGAAAAATAGCTCAGGCAATTGAAAAAGTTGGTTTCAGATTAACTAAAATCGGTGACAAAAATATGCATGCAGATGCAAGAACTGCAATTCATCTTGCCCATGCGTCCTCAAAATCAGCACTTGAAAATATAAAAGTTAATAAGCAAAGCTTGACCAAATTGGGAATTGGTAAGCAAAGCTTGACCAAATTGGGAATTGGTAAGCAAAGCTTGGCAAAATTATAAATTTTGTAAAAAAGGGTTAATTAAAATTTAACAATTGTAAAAAAGTGATCACTGGTTTATAATTGCACCAAGCACACAGATTTAAGCTTCCTGAAACTTACTAAATCTGTGGGAGGATAAGGAAGCAAATTATCAAATTATGGTAAAAATATCACTAGAAGATTTATTAGACTCAGGTGCCCATTTTGGTCATCAAGTTAGACGTTGGAATCCAAAGGTTAAAGATTTTGTATATGGAGAACAAGACGGGGTTCACGTCTTTGATCTTGTTAAAACCAAAGAGGCTTTGGAGTTGGCACTAGTTGAAATTACTAAATATATAAAAGAAGGAAAGTCTATTCTTTTGCTTGCTACTAAAAAACAAGCTAAGGATAAAGCATTGGAGATATTACAGGATACTAAAGTTGCAGTTGTTACTGAAAGGTGGTTAGGGGGAACAATTACTAATTTTCCACAAATTAAAAAATCCATTGATAGCTTGTCTGATATCAAAGAAAAACTAACAAGTGGTTATTATGCCAAGTACACCAAAAAGGAAAGACTATTAATTGAAAGAGAAAAGGATAGGTTAGAAAGATTTTTTGGAGGTATATCAAGCTTGACCAAAGTCCCAGATATGTTAATTGTTGTTGATATTAAAAAAGAGATGACAGCAATTAGAGAAGCTACTAGAAAAGGTATAACCACAATTGGATTAGTTGATACTAATGCTGACCCTAATTTGGTTGATTTTCCAATACCAATGAATGATGATGCTACAAAAGCTTTAAATCTAGTCTTAGATTATGTCAAACAGGCAATTCTTGATGGTCAGGGTAGTTTGTCAACACCTAAGGTTGTAAAAGCAAAGAAAACAAAAAAAGTAGAAAAGAAAAAATAAGCAAAGCTTGTAATTTAAAATTATGAAAATTGATACAACTTTAATCAAAAAAATTCGTGAAGAAACAGGTGCAGGTGTTATGCGTGTTAAACAGGTGTTAGAAGAAGTTAAAGGAGACGAATCAAAAGCAGTTGATATTTTAAAGAAAGAAGGACTAGAAAAAGTTGCCAAGAGAGAAGATAGGGCAACAGGACAAGGAAAAGTTTTTTCATATAGTCACCACAGTAATAAAATTGTCTCAGTTGTAGAACTTTTTTCAGAAACTGACTTTGTTGCAAAAAATGAATTATTTGAAGACTTAGGCAAAAATATTGCATTACAAGCTGCTTCAATGGGAGAAAAGGATATAGAGAATCAAGACTTTATCAAAGACCCAAGCAAAAAGATAATTGATTTAATAAAAGAGGTTATTGCAAAAACTGGTGAAAATATTAAACTGGGTAGAGTAGTAAAGATAGAGCTAGGAAAATAACCTTACTACGAAATAATATAATGGATCAAGCTTCAGTAATTACAAAATTTCAAAAAGTAGTAGATTCTGTTGCACAAGACATTTCAGGTATTAGAACTGGTAGGGCAACACCTTCATTAGTAGAAAATATTATGGTTCCTGCATATGGTGGGACACAAGTTTTAAGAGTTTTGGAAACTGCATCAATTACAGCTCCAGATACTCAGACTTTAGTTATTTCCCCTTGGGATAAATCAATAATTGGAGATATTAGAAAAGGAATATTGGAGGCCAATATTGGAATGAACCCTTCTATTGATGGAGAAGTAATTAGAATTTCATTTCCTCCACTTACAACAGAGGACAGGGAAAAATATGTAAAGTTGTTGTCAGGAAAACTTGAAAATGGCAAAGTCCTAATTAGGTCTGTTAGAGCAGATGAAATGCACGAAATTAAAAAGAGGTTTGAGGCAAAGGAGATAACAGAAGATGACAAGAAAGACGAAGAAACCAAACTGCAAGAACTAACGGATAGTTATGTTTCTAAAATTGAAGAAATGGGTGAGAAAAAGAAACAAGAACTCATGACAATTTAACTAATACGCGAAAGAAATTTCTTGTAGCCCCAATTCTCTCCTGGTTTTGTTTACTTTTTCGCGAGTAGATAGATTTGATCTATCAAAGAAATCGATCGTTTTGGTCAGATCTTTTCTAAGTTTTTTAGCTTCTTTATATAGTGATAATAATACCTTACGATCTTCACTTTGATTTGCTTCAATATTTTTGATTCTACTTTCTAGCTCAGATATTGTCGATAAGATTTGAATTCTAGACATTTTAACTTCAGCAATTAATGAACTTCTCAGATTCTTGTTTTCATTTCCCATCTCAAGTCTCACGATTGTTTTAATAGCTTTTCCGATTTTTGTTATATCTTCGTTAGTTAATGACATGTTTAAATAATACACTGTGTACTTTTCGTGTCAATTCATACATAATATATCAATATGTTTTGGTCAATTTTGGTTTTTTTACTTGTCCTCTCAGTTCTTGTTTTAGTTCATGAATTTGGTCACTACTGGGTAGCTAAAAGAAATGGCGTTTGGGTAGAGGAGTTTGGTTTTGGACTTCCTCCACGTGTGTTTGGTAAAAAAATAGGTGAGACTTTGTATTCCATAAACCTATTTCCATTTGGTGGGTTTGTTAGGCTCCATGGAGAAATGAATGAAGATGGTGTCACTAAACCCAAAAGAGCATTTTTAAATAAATCACTTTGGGTGAAAACTGCAGTAATTATTGCAGGCGTTATAATGAACTTTTTACTTGCAATTGTTTGTTTTGCCATTGTTTATTCATTTTCAGGTATACCTAAAGACATTCAGGAAGTAAAAGTTTTGGATGTTTCCATAAATTCACCAGCCCATATTGCGCAGATTTTAGTTGGAGATGTTATTAAAAAAGTTGATGGTCAAGAAGTTAAGTCAGTGGCGGAATTTATCACAAAGATTGAAGACAAGAAGGGTAAAAAAGTAGTTTTAGAAATTGATCCGTTGGGTGATATAGAATCACGTAAGGTTACAATAACCCCAAGGGCAGAACCACCAGAAGGTGAAGGGCCACTTGGAGTTTCTATAACAAATATAGAAACATACTATCCACCTGTCTGGCAAAGACCATTCTATGGAGCATATTATGGAACACAAGAGGCCGTTTATTGGGGTAAGGCTGTTGTAGTAGGATTTGTTGGTATCTTTTCAGATTTGTTTCAAGGACAAGCACCTAAAGATGTTTCAGGTCCTGTTGGTGTTTTCGCAATCACATCAGAGGTTGCAAAAACTGGAGTATTATCTTTGATTAATCTTGTTGGTATCATTTCAGTTAATCTTGCTATTCTAAACATTATTCCTTTTCCAGCACTTGACGGAGGAAGATTGTTGTTCATAGTGATTGAAGCTGTCTTTGGAAAAAAAGTTGCCCCAAAGGTTGAGGGGGTTATTCATAGTATCGGTATGATAATTTTATTATTAGCTATACTTGCTATAACAATAAAAGATATAAGAGGTTTGATATCTGCTGGGTCAATTTCAGGATTTCTAAATAATATGATCAAGTGATACAATAACCTCATATGTTGCAAAGTCAGTTGTTTCCGAAAACAAAAAAAGAAGCTCCAAAAGACGCTGAGAGTGTCAATCATAAACTTCTTGTTAGAGCAGGATTTATTGATCAGTTGATGGCGGGTAGCTGGACCTTAATGCCTTTGGGTTGGAAAGTGGTAAGTAAAATAAACCAAATAATCAGGGAGGAAATGAACGCAGTTGGTGGACAGGAGATGTTGATGCCACTTCTTCACCCTAAAAACATATGGGGGGAGACAGGAAGATGGGATAAGGCTGATGAGATAATGTATAAATTAAAAGACTCTCATGATAAAGAGTACGTCTTATCCTTTACTCACGAGGAAATTGTCATGGATTTGTTAAGAAAAAATATTAACAGCTATAAAGATTTACCTATTTCTGTCTATCATTTTTCAACGAAGTTCAGGAACGAACTTAGGGCTAAAAATGGAATACTTAGAGGTCGTGAGTTTATGATGAAAGATTTGTACTCAGCTCATTCTACTGAAGAGGATTTAATGAAGTATTACGAGCAAGTAAAAGAAGCATATATTAAAATATTTAAGAGATTAGGATTTAATTTTAAGGTTGCTAGGGCTTCAGGGGGAGTCTTTACCGATAAATTTACTCACGAATTTCAGGTGTTGTCTGACGCTGGTGAAGATACAATCTATTGGAAAGAAGGAGATAGGGAAGCAGGTGGTGACGCTGAAGCGATAAACGAGGAAGTCTTGGAAGGTAAAAAAGAAGACTATATTTCTGCAAAATCAATTGAGGTTGGAAACATATTTCCGCTTGGAACATGGTATGCAGAAAAAATGAATATGAATTTTACAGACGAGGACGGAAGTAAGAAACCTGTTTGGTTTGGAAGCTATGGTATAGGTCCAACAAGGGTAATGGGAACTTGGGTTGAGGTGTCACATGATGATAAGGGAATAATTTGGAGTAAGGAGATTTCACCATTTGATGTTCACTTGGTTGGATTAGGTGGAAAAGGAAAAGATTTGTATGACAAATTAAAAGAAAAAGGTGTGGATGTGTTATTTGATGACAGGGATATCCTAGCTGGGCAAAAGTTTGCAGATGCTGATTTAATTGGTATACCAGTTAGGTTAGTTGTTTCCGAGAAAACTGGGGAAAAAATAGAATTTAAGGAGAGATCATCTGATAAAGTTGAACTTCTTAATTTTGATGAGGTTATCCAAAAAATAAAATAACTATGGAGGATTGTGTTTTTTGTAAAATTGTAAAAGGAGAACTTCCCTCAACTATTGAATATGAAGACGATGAAATAGTTGCTTTTCGAAATATTAATCCAATTGCTCCTGTTCATATCTTAATAATTCCAAAAAAACATATTCTAAATCTTAGTGCCATTGGCGAAGAGGATATTGAATTGTTGGGTAGTATGCTTGTTGTTTCAAATAAATTAGCTAAGAAGTTAGACATAATAAATGCCTTTAGAATTGGGGTGGCGAACGGGGAGTACGCTGGTCAAACAGTATTCCATATGCATTTCCATCTAACGGGAGGGTGGAAAACAAAGTATAATAGGGATGAAGATAAAGCGTAGATATGATTACATCTAATATAATGAAATTGGTGGGTGATGCTATGAAAGCACGAGACAGTGTTCGTGTTTCTGTCCTTCGTATGCTTTCATCAGAGCTTAAAAACGCTAAAATCAACATACATGATCCAAATGCTACCGAACAACGAGAGTTGACTGAGGCTGAAGAGATTGCAGTAGTAAGACGAGAAGCTAAGAAAAGAAAAGAAGCAATTGAAATGTATGAAAAAGTAAATGCAATAGACAAGGTAGAAAGTGAAAAAGCAGAATTACTAATACTTCAAGAATTTTTACCAGCTGAGGTATCAGAAGAAGAGGTAAATAAGTTAATTAGCGAGTCTATAGATAATCTAAAGGCAACTAGTTTACAGGATATGGGGAAAGTAATAGCTGATGTAAAACTCAAAAACTCTGGAGTAGACGGATCAGTTGTTGCCAACCTCGTCCGCTCAAAACTTTCATGACGATAAGCATAGCTTGTCATGTATTTCATATATGATTAAAGTCAATATTTCAAAACAATCAAGCTACCCAATAAGTGGTGTAAAGGTAAGAAAGTTTTTGCAAAGTTTTTTTAAAAATCATGGAATAGTTTCAGATGCAGAAGTCTATGTTTCTTTTGTAGGTGAGGCAAAGATGTTATCTTTAGCAAAACGATATTACAAAGACAGCAAGCTCCACAATGTATTTTCATTTGTTGAGTCTGAAGTTTCTCACTTTAAAAATCCTAAAGAGGATGTAATGCAATTGGGCGAAATTGTTGTTTGTTTTCCTGTAGCCCTAAAGGAAGCTAAGTTTGAGGGGAAATTGATAGAAGAAAAAGTACTGGAATTAATTGGTCATTCTGGGTTACACTTACTCGGAATCCATCATGATTAAGTAACCGACGTTAAAAAAAGAATGACATACTACCTAAAATATAGACCTCAAACAATTTCTGACTTGGATATAATTTCTGTCCGTGAAGTAATTTCAAATATTGCAAAGTCAGGCAATATTTCTCACTCCTTTTTGTTTTCAGGTCCCAAGGGTACAGGCAAAACATCTGCGGCAAGGATTTTGGCAAAAGTAATTAACTGTGAACAATTAAGAAAGGATGGTGAGCCTTGTAATAAGTGTTATTCCTGTAAATCTGTTGCAAATGGAACAAATATTGATGTTATTGAGATGGATGCAGCTAGTAATAGGGGTATTGACGACATTAGGGTTTTAAGAGACATTGTGAAACTATCTCCTGCTAAATCTCGTGCAAAGGTGTATATCATTGATGAAGCCCATATGTTGACGACAGAGGCCTCGAATGCGCTGTTAAAGACATTAGAAGAGCCGCCAAGCCACGTATATTTCATTTTGGCTACCACTAACCCCGAAAAAATAATAAGTACCATTAAAAGCAGGACAGTACTTGTTAATTTTACAAAAGCCACAGCAGAAGAAACTAAAAGATCATTAAAAAGAATTGTGAAATTGGAGAAGATTAAGATAGAAAATGAAGATATAGACAAAATTATAAAAATTGCAAAGGGATCATTTAGAGATGCAGTTAAATTATTAGAGCAGTTTTCAAAAGATAAAAAGATTTTAGACAACCAAGATGTTTTTAATGCTGATATTTTTGTCGAAATTATACTAAGTAAGGAAATAGAAAAGGTGATCACGGATTTAAACAAGGCAATTGAGGCTGGTGTTGACATAAATGATATAACTACTGAAATTTTGCAAACACTCCAGAGGAAATTGGTTGAGGAAAAATCAGATGAGATAATTCAATTGATTGAACTACTTTTAGATGCACAAAGTTACAACAAGGTTACTCCAATTGAAGAATTGCCTCTTGAAATAGCTCTCATCAAGTGGTGTAAGATTTGAGTTATTATGGATGAGACAACTTGGGGAAAGATACTGTCTGAGATTAGGCCTGTTAGTATTTCTATTGAAGGATTATTGAGAAATTCAAAACCATTAGACTTTGATGGCAAGAAACTAAAAATAGAAGTTTCCTACAAGTTTCATAAGGATAAGTTGGAGGAAACTAAGAATAAAAAATTATTAGAGGACTGTATGGAAAAAATATTTCAAAACAGAGTTGTTGTTGAATGTTTAGTTATTAGCCAGCCAACTAAAGTAGGGTTGACGAATAGCCCAAATGAAAATATAATGACAGTAGCTGAAGAAATGTTTAGTTAGTTATTTTTAAAAAATATGTTTGATAAATTTAAACAATTAGGAGAGTTAAATAAAATGAGACAGCAAGCTAATGCTTTGCAAAAGGAACTGGAAAAAATTATTGAAACTTTGGAAAAAAATGGTTGGTCAGTTTCTGTTACAGGAGACCAAAAAATAAGATATATTAAAAAAGACGGTGAAGATTTACAAGTTTTGGTTGATCTTATAAATGAGGCTATGAAAAAAGTTCAAAAAGAATCAGCCAAAAAAATGATGGAAATGGGTGGAGGACTATCAGGTCTTTTGGGTGGACTTGGAAAGTAGTAACTATTCTTCACCGGTTGTGTGATTCATAACACTTTCCCAATCCATTTCAATTTTAGTTAGCTGTTCGTGCCTAACTATTTTTACAATATTACCCTTTTCATCATATCTGACCAATCTAGGATTAATCGGATGAGTTAGCCTCTCGCCAAGTTCGGCCACAACTAGCTTAACTACTTTTATTGTTGAAAAAGAATATCTTTCTGGCATAAGGGTATTATATCATAATATACCCACTTTTATCTTTTGTTACGCAAGTTCTAAATACAAAACCACCATAGGTTAATGTTTCATCAGTTACACCGGGAGCATTTTTATGTGTGCACATATATTGAACTTTACTCAAATATAAATTAGATCTGATCTTTCTTGCAGGGCACGTTGAAGGATCAATATTACATTCAACTAAAGTTAGTCCTTTGGTTTTGAATTTTGGCGACTCTTCTGTCATTTTAGGGGATTGTACTGTTAATCTAATCCAAAAACAATTAGAATAAGAAGTTATGAAAATACCACGCGCGATTAGCTCACTAATAGAGTCATTTGAACGTCTTCCTGGAATTGGTCCAAAATCAGCTCAAAGATTAACTTACTACCTACTTCATGTGCCTCAAAGAGAATTGGATGATTTTGGTAAGAATTTATCTAATTTAAAGAAAAATACTGTTCTTTGTACCATTTGTAAAAACGTTGCTGAACAGGACCCTTGTAGCGTCTGTGACAATGAATCAAGAGACGGAGAAACATTATTAGTTGTTGAACAACCTTTAGACTTAATAGCTTTTGAAAGAAGTGGTAAATATAAAGGTTTATACCATATTTTACATGGTGCTATTAACCCTCTGGATAATATTGGACCTGACGAAATATATATTGAAAGCTTGTTATCTAGAATTAGTGATAAAAAATCAAAAATAACTGAAGTAATTATAGCTACTAATCCAACTATGGAGGGGGAGGCAACTGCAATGTATTTGAAAAAACAAATTAGTACACTTGATTCTAACTTAAAGGTGTCAAGACTAGGTATGGGTATTCCTACAGGGGCTGACTTGGAGTATGCAGATGATGTAACATTAACTCAGGCACTTGAAGGCCGGAGAGAATTGTAAACTAGATGAACAACACTACTGCCCAAATAAAACAAGCTATTAAAAAATCTGCACTTCAGGTGGCAAGTGAGCCGTTAGAATTGTTGAAAAATGCTTCAAGACAAATAAGTGGTGAAGAAGTGGCACCACAACAGCAGGAAGTATCTAAGCCAGAGACTGAAATTTCTCAGGATGAAGTGGACTACAAAAAACAAACCTCAGAGCAGGACGGAAGACACTTGCAAGCTTTAGAATCGGAACTCAAGGACATAAGAAGGCAAAAATTGTTTAACGATCTGATGAAACGTATTCAAGATGGTGAAGATGTTTCTGTGGAAGAATTTAGTGAACTTTCATTTGAGCAAAGAGATGTTTTAAAAGCACAATTGGAGGCTGTCAAAAAACAAAAAATAATCCAACAAAGTGATCCATCGGGACTAATTGAACCAATTGCCAAAAAAGGTAGAAGAATGATGGGTGGGGGACAAAAACAATCAGCCCAAAAACAAACAACAAGAGTTGAAAAGCCAGTACCACCTTCAGGATAAACTTAAATATGCTAAAATGTGAATATGACAGAAACCGTTTTGTTTACAGAAGATGATACGAAAAAATTAAGAATTGATATGGCTGGACTAAATCCCAAAGCAATAATAAAGGAAATCCTAAAAGGAGAGGGTGGCGAAAAGATTAAGCACCAGATAAATCAAGAAACACAAGGGTTAAAAAAACCACAAGTAGTTATGTATCTTCTCAGTAACTTTAGAAATCACCCGGTTTGGAATAAATATAGGTAAACTTTTGCTATAATTAATTGATGGACTTATATTTATACAATTCACTTACTAAACAAAAAGAGTTGTTTGTCCCTCTCGACAAAGAAGAAGTTAAACTCTACACCTGTGGAATAACTGCATATGATTATGCACACATAGGTCACGGAAGAAAGTATGTTATGGATGACATTTTAAAACGTACACTTATTTTTAATGGCTACAAAGTTAATCATATTCAAAATGTTACCGACGTGGGTCACCTAGTTTCTGACGCTGACACCGGTGAAGATAAACTTGAAAAAGGAGCTAAAAAACAAAATAAAACAGTTTGGGAGGTTGCTGAATTTTTTACAAATAATTTTTACGAAACAACTGACAAATTGAACATATTAAGACCTGACGTCATTTGTAAGGCTACGGAGCACATAAAAGAACAGATTGAGTTAATAGATAAACTTTTTAAAAATGGATATGCTTACGACAGTAAGGAGGCTGTTTACTTTGATACTTCTAAGTTTGCAGATTACGGAAAACTTTTTGGTCAAAAACTGGAAGACAAGAAAACAGGCGTTAGAAGTGAAGTAAAAGTTGATAGTAACAAAAGAAATAGCGCCGATTTTGCCCTTTGGTTTAAGAGGGTCGGCAATTTTAAAGACCATATAATGCATTGGGATAGCCCTTGGGGTGATGGATTTCCCGGTTGGCATATAGAGTGTTCTGCAATGAGCATGAAATATTTGGGGGAACAAATTGATATCCATACTGGGGGAGAAGATCATTTGTCAATTCATCATCCCAATGAAATTGCTCAAAGTGAAGGTGCAAGTGGTAAAAAACCATTCAGTAAATTTTGGATACATCATGCATTCTTAATGGTAAATGGAACTAAAATGAGTAAGTCTTTGGGTAACTATTACACAGTTCATGACATAATAGACAAAAATTATGATCCAATAGCTCTTCGACTTTTGTATCTCTCTACACATTATAAAAAGCCAATGAATTTTACTTGGGAAGCTTTGGACTCAGCATCTAAAGGTTTAAAAAATCTAAAAACCACTATTTTAAACTTAAAGTCTAGTCAAAGAAATACATTGTCAAATGAAAAGGATATTAAAATTCAAGAATATAGAACTAGGTTTAGTCAGTCAATAAATGATGATCTAAACACCAGTAAAGCACTGGCAGTACTTTTTGAGATGTTAAAGTCAAACATCCCTTCTGAAGATAAATATGACCTAGCAGTTACTTTTGATGAAGTTTTGGGACTTAACCTCAGAAGCTAATTTTTTTAATGACGAAGTCGTTGTTCCTGACGAAGTCGTTGTTCCTGACGAAGTCGTTGTTCCTGACTGTTTTAGGTTTACTAATCACCCCAACATAATCAATTAAGGGGAAAGACTTTCTAACTTCTTGCCAAAATTTTTCAGAAAGGTTACTTGTATATCCGCCATACCCAGCCTTTTCACTTGTTGAGCAGAGCTTATTTTCCCAGTCACGTATGGTTTCAAGCACTTTTGCTCCGTCTTTGTTAAACTCATCCTGCATACCATCTTGATCCAGACTGTATTTCATATGAAGTTTTGTAAATTTATCAAACATCTCCTTTTCAGAAGTCAACATCCTTTCAAAATATTCTCTGTATTTTGTCATAATATATATTTGTTACTTAAATATTCTCTGTATTTTGCTATGTTGAAATGCTAAAGCATTTAGGCTATTGATTTCAAGTGCTAAACTGTGACATTATTATTATGTATGGCAGAACCAGACATTAAAGTTGTTGGCCTCTCGAGCAATAAGTCAAACAATAAAACAAATTGGAAAGTAATTAGTGCGATTGTTGGTATCATTGTTTTGGCGCTTGGAGTTATTGCAGGAATAATACTTGTTCGTCAAAATCAGGACATAAGGGAGCAGGCTTCTTGTACAGCACAATGTCCGTCAAGTGGTGGTGAGTTGGTCAATTGTTATAACACTGCAGATACAAACGGGGAAGTAAGTTTGTGTAATACTGCGGGTCGTATAGAAATCTGTGGACAAAATGCTTCAACCGCAAGAGAGTATTGTTGTCCATCTGCTGGAGGATCCTGGTCAACTAACTTAACCCTATGTAGCATTTCTGCAACACCAACAGCTACTGCAACAGCAACATCAACTGCAACTTCTTCAGCATCAGCAACAGCATCAGCTACTAGTAGTGGAACAAGCTTGACGACTAAAACCGCAACACCAACAGCTACAGCAACAGCTAGTGGCATATCTACACCAACATCAGTAAGCCAAGCCACCGCCACTGCATTTCCAGTACCAGAAACGGGTGCAGATTGGCCAACAATTTTAGGTGCTGGGTTTGGAGTAATTATGATTTTTGCTTCACTCTTTTTGGCACTATAAATTATTAACTTCATAATTTAACCCTTGACACCTGCAACTTAGTTGCTTATGATATGCAATATGAATGCATTTTCTATTTTAGAGAAATCAAAACTTCCTTTAGATGTTCAGACTCTGGTTGAAAAGTTAAAAGTAAATAAAACTACTGTCTATAGACAGCTTGAGAAGTTAATAAAGAACAACAAAGTAATTGAGGTTGAGCTGGGGGAGGGAAAGAAAAGATATGAAGTAAAAAGTTTAGATCACCACCACCATTTAATTTGTAAAAAATGTGGCAAGTTGGAGGACATTAGTCTAGATGAAGAGGTTTTAATGAATCAGGTGTCTAAAAAAACCAAATTTAATGTAGAAAGTCACAGTTTAGAATTTTTTGGACATTGTGTTAAGTGTAACTAATATGGAAATTTTACAATTATTATTACTTGCTTTATTAGGTAGTGTAATAGCACTCTTAGGGGGTGTTGTTTTTCTGTATAACAGAAAGCTTTCCAGTGTTTTAGAAAAGCATGCAGTTCCTTTTGCTGCTGGAGTACTTGTAACTGTTGCATTAGTGGGCTTAATTCCAGAAGCAGAGCATCAGGTTGGAGAGTCTGCATTTTGGATAGTATTAGTATCATTTTTGGCTGTTTATGTTTTTGAACACTTATTCTTTGGTATTCATCATCACGGAGAAGATGATGGCCATGGTCATAAAATTAAAGAGTCGTCAACCGGGCTTGTCATTTTTGGAGACACAATCCACAACTTCATAGATGGAGTAGCAATCGGTGCTGGGTTTTTAATAGAACCAAGTTTGGGATTACTCATCGCATTCTCAACCTTCTTGCACGAAGTACCCCATGAAATAGGGGATTTTGGCATTTTATTAAAAGCGGGTTGGAAAAAGTCAAAAATTTTAGTAGTTAATATTCTATCTTCCTTGACAACGGTTGTTGGAGCATTTGTTGTTTACTTTTTCAGTCATAGTGAAACCCTAAATGGTACATTAATGGCAATATCTGCAGGTGTATTCCTATACTTAGGTGCAAGTGACTTTTTACCCAAAGTTAATGTAGATGGAAAAAACAAATTCAAGGCAATACTACCACTTCTTTTAGGTGCTTCTATAATTATGGCTACTATAGTTTTCCTTCCTCACGAGCATTAATTTTACTGCAACCGAGTTGCATTTTAAATACAAGTTAGCTATACTTACTAGATGTCAAATATTACTAAACTTAAAAAAATCATTAGTAAAATACAAAAGCTTAAGTCTTTTAAGCCTTCAGAAAGGGTTAACGGAATTTTTACGGATTTGGTAAATTTGGCACTGGTCGCAAATCATCAACTTAAGGTTGGTGCGAAGGATTATGAGTTATTACAAAAGTCCGCGTCAAGTGCAGAATATGAGCTAGAAAAACACTGGTCATCGAAGATTATTAAAAATGGTTATGAATTGAAAAACTTTCCGTATTATAATAATTACTTAGAACTAACAAAAGTTGAGTGGAATTCACTTCTTTCTTGTAAAACCCATCACAATCACAACGTTTTGTTTATAGGCAGTGGACCACTACCATTAACAGCAATAATTCTTGCTCGAGATTATAACTGTGACATTACAATTATTGACATTTCAAGCAAGGCCATCGATCTTTCAAGAAAATTAATAAAAAAGATTGGATTAAATGATAAAATTACTGCAATAAATGCTGATGCCCTCTCTTTTCAATTATACAAAAACTTTGATGTTATTTATCTTGCGGCCTTAGCTGGTATAGATAGGGGTGTAAAAAGAAAGATACTTAAAAAAATACGATTGGACTCTATCAAGGGTGTGCACCTAATTGCAAGAAGCAGTTTTGGAAATAGAGAAATGTTATACAAGCCACTAAGTAATAATGATATAGAAGGATTTAAGCTGGACCTTGAAGTAAGACCGTATAATGGTATTGTCAATTCATTTTTAATCCTTAGAAAATGAAAAATATATCATTAGATTGTACCTCCAGATCAGAAAAAATAACATTTTCACACATTACCATTTAAGATTTTGAAATAACACCACTTGACATATGCAACTGAGTTGCGTATAAATAGTTAGCGATACTTTTTACACAGTACATCATCCTGTGGGCTTTACAAAAAAATAAAAGCTCACAGGGTTCGCTAAATTTAAGGAGGTGATTATAATAAATGAAATTCTATAACGTAAAAACTAGACAATCAGTTGACGTTCCAGATGACCAAGTAGAAGTAGTTACTATGAAGAATGGAAAGAAAGCTGCTAAGGCTATTCACAACGGCGTTGGAATGTTTAAAATATTAAGTAATGAAGACGCAGCAAGATTAGCTAAGTAAATGCGATTTATAGTAGAATACTAGTATGTTTAAAAGAATAATAACTGCTAGTATTTTGCTTTGTTTATTGTTCATTACTCCAAAGATAGTAGGTGCTCAAAGTGAGGAAACTTTTGAAGGTAAAGTAGTTAGAATTATTGAGGAAGAGGGATATTATCAAAAGTTGGATATTAAAGCCACATCAGGAACATACAAGAATAGCAACTTAATTGTAGAGAATGGGATGTACGCTACCTCAGACATTTTTAAATATAAAGTTGGTGACTCTGTAGTTCTTGCCTCCAGCAGTGTAGATGATGGGGAGGAACTGTTTGTTATTTTAGATCACATAAGAAGGCCTGCTTTGGGGTATTTGTTTACAATTTTTGTAGTTCTTGCAGTTTTAGTAGCTGGTAAATGGGGTCTTTATTCAATTTTGGGAATGGCTTATTCTTTCTACGTTATTTTTGTATTTATTTTACCTATGATAATCAAGGGCTATAACCCTGTATTGACTGCAATTGTTGGGTCACTTTTTATAATACCAGTAACATTTGGTCTGTCACACGGGCTAAATAGAAAGACGATTGTTGCCATGCTCGGCACGTTTATTTCAATGATTTTAGTTGGGATACTCTCATTGGTTTTTGTAAGCCTAGCAAAGTTAACTGGTTTTGCTGCAGAAGAAGCTTCCTTTTTACAATATCAATTGGGGGAGATGATAAATTTAAAGGGTATACTGCTTGCAGGAATTATTATATCAACTCTCGGAGTGATGGATGATATTACTGTTTCTCAGGCTTCTGTTGTTGCTGAATTAAAATCTGCCAATCCAAAACTTAGTAAAAAAGAATTATTTGTTAGAAGTATGAGAGTTGGTAAGGATCATATTGCCTCCTTAGTAAACACACTTGTTTTAGTTTACACAGGTGCATCTTTACCACTACTTTTATTGTTTGTTAATAATCCTCATCCGTTTTTAGAAGTTATAAATTATGAAATAGTAGCAGAAGAGATCGTCAGGACGTTGGTTGGTTCCATAGGACTAGTACTAGCGGTTCCAATTACTTCGTTTATCGCAGCCTACTATGCTCTTAAAATTAAAAAGTAGTATCAAATGAAGCCTGTTTTTATTTGATAGATTACAAAAATTAAATAAATAGAAAGTAATATAAAACCTTCTTTTTTGGAAATATCATTCTTAGATTTTGAAAAATAGTAAAAGGTGCCAAGCCCAACAACAATAAATATTAATGTGGCTAATAATCCATTACCAGAAATTTCTTGATTGTTGTTCATAATTGTAAACACGCCAAAAAGTAAGGTGTGGGCAGTTGATGAGCCTAAATAATTTCCCAATGCAATATCTTTATTACCTGACAATATTGACCTTGATGCTATTGATAGTTCTGGAAGGTTGGTACCTAAAGACAAAACTAAAAGACTAATGTAGAAGGCTGGGATTTTAAAGACTTCTGCAAAATATATTGTTTCATTAACTATAATCTGGCTAGATACCAACACTAGTCCAGTCCCAAAAGCTACTTTTAATAAGTCCATGACAGAGTACATTTTAATCGAAGTGAGATTTTCTTGTTGGGTCTCTGTGACCTGATTATTTTTAATGTAGAAAATAACTAAAACATATAAACCCACCATTATTAAGCCTTCGAAATTAGTTAAATTTCGGTCGATAGCAAAAAGGGCAGGAATAGCTCCTATAAAAAGAAGAGATAATAGCTTTTTACTGTCAAGATTGTGATTAATCCTAACCCCATTACCTAAAATGGCAAGAATGGGGATTATGAACAAGAATATCACCATTTTGCCACCTAAAAGATTTCCCACAAATATTTCCGGTTGACCGTCTAATACTGATGTTATACCAACTGCAGCTTCTGGGATTGAAGTGAGTAGTCCTAGTATTACAAATGAAATTACAAATGGTGACAGTCTTAGTCTTTTTGCAAATTTATTAATTGAGTCTATAACTAAACCAGAGCCAAACCATATAGTAATTAAAGACAACAGATACAAAAATATATTACCTACAATAACCATAATATATTTTAAGTATATGGATAGGAAACCTATTCTTCAACTATGAGTTTACCTACCATTCCAAGTTGCCTGTGATTTGATACTGAGCAATAAAATTCAAATTCACCAACCTTGTCAGCTATAAATTCAATACCTTCAGTTATTTGATTTGGTCCAATTTCTTTAGTCTCTATGTCAAACTCATCCAAGACAAAGTTGTGATTACCTTCTACGTTTTTAAACTCAATTTTTACTAGTTGACCTTGCTTAACCCTAATGACATTTGGCTTAAAATATGTAGACCCACCCTCAACTGTTATAACTGATGATAAATCTTGCTCTGTACTCTCGTCCACCAAACTAACTTCTGTATCAGTTACTTGAAAACTTCTGGTTGGTGTGTTTGTTGTTTGTTTTTCACTTCTGCCTTGAGATATGTAAATGTAGCCACCTATAGAGAAAACTAATATGGCAACAATAATAATCCAAAAATATCCTTGTGCTTGTTTGTTGTTATTTTCTTCCAATATACTCACCTCCTAAAAAATAATAGTGATATTAATAATATCATAGTTTGACATATTGAAAAGTTGTCAAAAGTAGAGAATAATATATAAATATGACAACCCCAAAAAACATGACAAACGATCAATTGTTTAGAGCCTTGGTAAATAGCCAGAGCGCCATGAAGGCTGAATTACTTGGTGTGATCAGTAAACTTAGTCAAGAAACAGAGAAAGGTTTCAAAAAAGTTAACGAAAAAATTGATAAAGTTGATACAAACTTGACAACCAGGATAAATTATTTAGGTAAACAACTAAATACACTCGATGAAGATGCCCCACAAGTGGTGACTTTAAAAATTTGGAGAAAAGGGTGGGTAGATTAGAAAAATATCAAAACTTCGCCACTGCTTAATAAATATTTAATATTATAGGATTTTATGATAAAATCCATACATGAATATAGAGCGACCTAAGCATGGTTATTATAATACGTCGAATTGGATAAACCCATCAGCTGCTGAACATCAAGAACGATATAGTTTTGCAGCTCGACATATCAGTATGATTAATAACCTTGCTAATCTAAATTGTGTTGGTGATATGTCATGTGGGTATGGCGAGTCAACACATTTTCTTCAGAAACAATTAGTACTTAATGGAAAAAAAGTTATAAGTTTGGTTGGAGTAGATATAGACGAATCTTCAATTAATCACGCTATTCGCAACAAAAAATCTACTCAAACCTTTGTGTGTAAAGATATATCTACATTAGATTTTCCGTGTGATTTGGGTAAGTTAGGGTTTCAAAATTTTGACGCGATAACTTGTCTCGAAACAGTTGAACATGTAAGTCCGGCTGAAAACGCCACAGTGTCTTTAAAAAATCTAAATTTTTTATTGCAAAATAAGAATGGTATTTTAATTGTTTCGTCCCCAAATAGGAGATATTTTGCAAACAATAGATATAAACCATATAGTCCATTTCATATTCAGGAATTAAATTTGACAGAATTTAGTGAAATTTTAGATCGAACAGGATTTAAATATGATATTTACGGCCAAAGAATTATGCCGGTTAATTTTATACGAATGTTTGACGGATTGAGAACTGTTGCTGACAAACATATAAAATATCGAAGACAGATTGGAAAAGTAATAACAGTTTTGTCAAATTTAGGAAATATAGATCCACGTGTTAAAAAATGGGAAGATACTGTCAAAGTTCAGCCTAAATATTTTGTTGCTGTTTGTAGGATTCGATAATTATTATCTCTTAGTTAAAATATAATATATAATACAAAGCTGTGCTTCAAGTAATTGATCTCACATTTGGGTTTGGTGAAAAACCTCTTTATTCTGGGGTTAGTTTTCGTGTATCACGAGGTCAAAAAATTGGACTTGTAGGTCCAAATGGGTCTGGTAAATCAACGCTTTTATCAATCATTAGAGGAGAAGAAAAAGGATTTACCGGAAAGGTAAAACTTGAAGGAACAATTGGTTTAGTTCCTCAAGAGATAAAGCATGATGCAAGAATGGAGAATGCCCCTACTGCTAGAGAGTATGTTGACCCAGAAAGCACACTTGCTGACTTTGAAATTAATAAAATGTTTAAAGGCCTAGAGCTTGACATTTCGCTTGACCATAATCCAAAGACTTTATCAGGTGGTCAAAAAACAAAACTTGCTCTAGCCTATGCACTGTTTTTAAATCCTGACATCTTACTTCTTGATGAACCTACCAACTTTATGGACATTCAGGGTAAAAAGTGGGTTATGAGGTTCTTGTCAGAATATAAAGGATCAGTAATTGTTATTTCCCACGATCTTGAATTAATGGATAACGCAATTGACAAGATATTGGCAGTAACACCATATAACTCAAAAATCACAGAATATAAAGGTAACTACACAAATTACCAAAAGCTTAAAAGTGATATTGAAAAAAACTTGAAAAAAGAGCTAGAAATAAAGCAGAGACATTTGAAAAGGACTGCAGAAAGGTACAACACATCTCGCGCCGTTGCCACAAAGTCAATTATCAGAAGACAAATGGAAAGAGAAAGAGAAGCACTTCCTGAGACACCTGCGGTGATAAGAAAAATTTCAATTAGACTTCCAGAACCTAAAAGAGTTGGGGAAGTACCAATTAAAACTGTAGAAATCAAAAAGTCATATGGGGATCTTGAGGTTTTAAGGGGTGTTGACTTTACTATTCTAAGAGGTGAAAAAGTTGCATTGATAGGTTCAAACGGAACCGGTAAGTCAACATTTATAAAAATTCTGATGGATATGATCAAGCCCGATAGTGGGGAGGTAAGAAAAAATAGTGAGCTTTCTATTGGTTATTATTCACAAGAATTTGAGACATTTGATTTTAATAAATCAGTTATGGACACTTTTTGTGATGCTACAAAAATGAATGAAGGAATGGCTAGAAGTTTTTTGGGAAAATTTATGTTTGCTGGAGATAAGCAACTTCAGAGAGTGGGTAGTTTGTCAGGTGGAGAAAAAACAAGACTTTCGATCGCTTGTTTAACAGGTAAGGATAATAATCTTTTAATTTTGGATGAGCCAACAACTTACCTTGATGTATTAAGTCAAAGAATAATACTTGAGGCTTTAAAAGAATATAAAGGTACTATGATAATTGTTTCCCATAGCCCCGAGTTCATGAAAGAATTAAGACCTACCAAAGCCTATCTATTTCCAGATCATAGTATGAAATATTGGGATGATGAGTTGTTGGATAGAATTCAAGAATTTTAGTGAATTAAATTATTGCTCAACAAATATTCCCATAGTGTGTTACACTGATTATATTGATCTCGCAAGACTTTCTTTATTATTCGTTGGGAGTAGGGTTCTTAATTCTGGTAGGTTTCTTCTCGTATGCTGCCCATAATTTATCTAAATCATTGAAAGAGGTTACTGCAATTCTTTCTAAGATTGATTCAATTACAAAAGATGTTGAAAGCTTAAAAGATATAGTTAAAAGTGGAATTATGTATTTGGTGAATATGTTTGGGAAAAAGGCCTTCGGCCCAAGTGGACCTATGGCCCGGAGGGGGGTGAAGAGAAAATGACAAAAAATAAAACAGGTGTTCAAGTTGCAGGAGCAGGAATTTTGGGAGCAGTGATTGGTGCTGCAGTTGGTGCAGGGGCAGTTGCTCTTTCAAATGAAAAGAATCAGAAGTTTATCAAAAATAAATTTAACGATCTTAAAAAACAAGGACAAAAAGTTATCAGTGATATGCAAGACAAAGCTGAGGAATTAACAACCGCTGGGAAAGAGAAAGTTGAAAAAAAAGTTAATGCAGTTAAAAAAGGTATCAAAGCAAAACTTTAATACAAACTTTTTAAGACTTTTTAAAATTGTTTTGGCACTAACACCGCCAAAACTTTTTTAGTTTTAACTGTGTTAAAATACCTTTATGTCGTCTTTAAAAGTAGGACTTGTGGGCCTTCCAAATGTTGGTAAATCAACGTTGTTTAATGCTCTCCTTAAAAAGCAACAGGCATATGTTGCTAACTTTCCATTTGCAACTATAGAACCAAACGTGGGAATTGTTCCCGTTCCTGATGAAAGGTTGAATAAACTAAGCCCATTATATGGTAATGCTCCGATTGTTCCTGCTACTGTAGAATTCGTTGATATAGCAGGTTTAATTGAGGGAGCCTCAAAAGGTGAGGGGCTTGGTAATAAATTTTTAAATCACATACGTCAAGTTGATGCTATTTGTTTTGTGCTCCGAGCATTCTCTGATCCTGACGTAATTCGACAAGGAGTAAAGGACCCTAAAAGTGATTTAGAAATATTAAGGCTTGAACTAGCCCTTGCAGATGAAGAAACTTTGGAACTTCATATGAAGAAAAAAAATGCAAATCCAGATGAATTACCACTTTTTTCAAAAAAACCATTTCTGGTTGTTTTAAATATAGATGAAAATGAGGTGGGGAAAGCTTTCGAAATAGAAACGAAATATGCAACTGAACTGGGGATTGATAAAAATCAAGTTGTTGCAATATGTGCCAAAGTTGAGGCAGAGTTGGCAGAACTTACGGAGCTAGAACAAAAAGAATATCTAGATTCAATTGGGGCAAGTTTTTCCGCACTTGATAAATTGATTCAGAAAGCCTTTACAACTTTGGGTTTGATAACATTTTTAACAGCAGGAGAAAAAGAAGTACGAGCCTGGACCATCAAAGATGGGATATCAGCACAAGAGGCAAGTGGTGTAATTCATACTGACTTTATGGCAAAGTTTATCAAAGCCGACACGGTCGACTTTGTGGAATTCATAAAGGCAGGTGGCTGGAAATTAGCCAGAGAATTGGGTAAAGTAAGAAGTGAAGGAAGGGATTATGTTGTCAAAGACGGAGATGTTATTGAGTTTAAGATTGGAAGTTAAGGCTTTAGAATACCCTTGTGGTGCCCAATTGGTTTTTTGGCTGATTTTGTATTAAGTCTCATCATCCTAGTTGCTCGTTCCTTAAGTTTCTGTACTTGTTCACCAGAAAGACTATCTAAATCTGCAACATCTTCTAGGTTATACGGATTAAAAATCCTATTTTCAGTTTCTAGTTTTGTTTTTCGGTCAGGTGACATATCCGCATCTTATCATATAACACTTGTTTGCAACAGTTATTTTTGATAAACTTCCAGCGTATGAACAATTACGAATTAACTGTTATTCTTGAAGGTAAGACAACATCTGCTAAAAAGAAATCTTTTTTGGAGGGTTTGGATAAGATTGTTAAAATTTTTGAAGGAAAGGTTAAAAGTGCAGAAGATTGGGGAGTTAAAGAAATGTTTCATGAAATAAAGAAACAAAAGACGGGTTTGTATCTTCATTTAAATATTGAAATGCCTGCAAAATCAGTTAAAGGGTTTGAAACAAAATTACGAACAGATGATAGTGTTTTAAGACACTTGATTGTTGTTGTAAAATAAAAATTATGAAATCAGAAAGCATTGATTTATGAAATCACTAAACAAAGTACAATTAATTGGTAATTTAACCCGCGACCCTGAGTTGAAATATACTCCAACAGGGATGGCAGTTGTAACTTTTACCATAGCAACCAATAGAAGTTGGACTACAGATACAGGGGAGAAAAAAGAGGAAGCAGATTTTACAAGAGTTGTAGCTTGGAACAAATTAGCTGAAATTTGTGGACAGTTACTCAAAAAGGGTAGAAAAGTATATGTCGAAGGAAGGCTATCAAACAGAAGTTATCAAGATAAAGACGGGGTTACAAAATATATTTCAGAAGTAGTAATTAACGATATGATACTTTTGGATTCAAAGCCATCTGGTGATAGTTCTGAACCAGTTTCTATAACTGAAGAATTTGATGTTCCTGACCAAACAGTTGAAGAGCCTAAATCAGAAAAAAAACAAGTAAAGTCTAAAAAAAGTGATTCCAAGCCAGAAGAAGTAGATACTGATGATATACCGTTTTAATTTTTTTTATATAAAAAATATATATGGCAAAACAAAAACAAAAGCGCAAAATAGTTAAGGAAAGACCACTTTCAACAAAGTGTCTTTTCTGTGAGACAAAAACACTTGCTTCATATAAAGAATATCAAACATTGTCCAAATTCTTGTCAGATAGAGGTAGAATTTACTCAAGAGAGAGAAGTGGTGTTTGCGCAAAACATCAAAGAAGTCTTGCGAAGGAAGTTCAAAGAGCAAGGATTTTAGCTCTTCTCCCATTCTAAAATCCATTGTATAGTTATATTTCATTACTTAAAGTATCTATGAAATTTTTGTATGTCAGAAAAGTTGTTTTGTACTCGCTTATTATTGGCCTCATTTTTTTTGGAGGTTATTATCTAGGAATTAATGGATTTAAATTAGAATCTGCAAGTTTTCCTAAAATTTCTATTTCAAGAGAAATTCCAGACAATAGAGATGTTGACTTCTCACTGTTTTGGAGGATTTGGGACACAATAGATGCTAGCTACTACGACAAAACCAAAATAAGCCCACAAAAAATGGTTTACGGCGCAATTTCTGGTATGGTATCTGCCTTGGGTGACCCTTACACAGCCTTTTTACCTCCTGAAGAAAATAAAGTAGTAGAAGAAGATCTTTCGGGTTC